>NZ_RZRK01000160.1:0-9707 GCF_003997835.1 Mesorhizobium sp. M7A.F.Ca.CA.004.12.1.1 | reverse complement strand
GTGCCGGCGAGGCGCATGCGGCGGTGCCGTGGTTCTGGTCGGATCAATATGGTCTGTCCCTGCAGATCGCCGGGCTGTCCGACGAAGGCAGCAGCACCGTGCGCCGCGACCTCGGCGATGGCGCCTTCATTCTCTTCCATTTGGCGCAAGACGGCAGGCTGGTGGCGGCCAGCGGCATCGGCCCCGGCAACGCGGTCGCCCGCGATATCAGGCTGGCCGACCTGCTGATCGGCAAGCACGCGAAACCGGCGCCGGAAGCGCTGGGATCACAGGCGGTCAAGCTGAAGTCGTTGCTGGCGGCTTGAGCCGTCGCGCCAATTGTCGACGTCTGCGCTGCCCCTCATCTGCCTGCCGGCATCTTCTCCCCGTATAGTGACGGGGAGAAGGGCGCTTTCGCCGAGGATTTCGCCAATCGGCAACGTTACAGAGGGGGCGTGGCGGTCAACGATGGCCCCTTTCTCCCCGTCGCTATACGGGGAGAAATGCCCGGCAGGGCAATGAGGGGCGGCGCAGGCGTCGGCAAATTAACGCCAGAGAGCCGCCCTAAAACAGCGCCTTCAGCTCCGGCAGCTTATCATTCACCAGCCAGCCATAGTAATTCTCTTCCGGCAGCTTTTCCGGCTCGCCGGCGGCGCGGCGCCTGTCGTTCTCCGCCTTCAGCGCGTCGGCGCGCTGCTCCGGATTGCCGACATTGTAGAGCGTGGCGGTGACCCCCGGATTGCCCGAAATGTCGAAGCCGGCAATGCTTTTATAGGCATCGATCGATTTCCGGATCGTCGCGGCGACGTAGGGCAGCGTCAGGTCGGGATCCATGATGGTCTTGTAGACCGAATTGGGATCGCCGACGTCGAGCTTCGGCAGGCCGGAAACCTTGTGCACGAGATCGCTCATCTGCAAGGCGGTCAGCGGATTGAGCTGGCCGAGGCCGAAGGTCTGGCCGGCATAGTAAGGCTGGAAGAAGGTGGCGCCGAAACGGTCGTCGGGAAAGCTGGTCCCGCCGACGCTCTTGCCGCGAAACGAATGGTTCCACACCTGCTCGCGGCATTCCCACAGATCGTAGCTGTCGGACATTGCGGCGCATTTCTTGAATTCCGGCCGCTGCACGAAATCCGTGATGTCCTCGCCTTCATAGGCGAAGGACAGCTTGCTGGAGAGATAGGAGATCGCCTTGACGTAGTAGGTCTGCAGCCGGTCATAGGCATCGACATTGTAGGTGTGCTCGCCGACGATGGCGCCGACGATGTGCAAGGGATCGATGCCGTAGGTGGCTGCTGCCTTCTTGATCTTGCCGCGCAGACCGGCGTCGTTCTGCAGCAGGGCGTAGACCTTGCGGTACTTCGCCTGGAAGCTGGTGTTGGTCGCCTGCGTGCGCCGGCTGGAGGCACCCGGAATGTCGGGCTGCACGGCATTGCGATTTCCCGGCGGCACCAATGTCGCTGCCTCGGCGGCGAACAGCGTCGCCGCCAGCGTCAAGCCGAGAATGACCAGGATCAGTTTTTTCATGCACCCGCCGCCCAAGCAATTCCAGGAAAAGTGTGAAACGGTTTCCCGGAATTCCGTCAAACCAAGAGATCGAGAATTGCCGCGCAAACTAGGTAAAGCTCTTGGTCGAGTCGAGAGCGCCCCTTCACCCGGCACTACGAAAGGTGGCCAGATGGTACCATCTGGCCACACATGATTTTGCTTGCCGGAAAATGTTGCCTGGACCGGCGCCGGAACGTTCCGGCGCCGTCGTTTAAAGGATGAACCGCGACAGGTCGGTATTCCTGGACAGGTCGCCGACATGCTTCTCCACATAGGCGGCATCGATGGTGACTGATGTGCCGTTGCGGTCGGGCGCATCGTAGGAGATTTCGTCCAGCACCCGCTCCATCACCGTCTGCAACCGCCTTGCGCCGATGTTCTCGACGCTGGCGTTGAGGTCGACGGCGATGCCGGCCAGCGAATCGATAGCGTCGTCGGTGAAGGTCAGCTCGACGCCCTCGGTCTTCATCAGCGCGATATACTGCTTGATCAGGCTGGCTTCGGTCTCGGTCAGGATGCGGACGAAATCGTCCTTCTCCAGCGCCCGCAGCTCGACCCGGATCGGCAGGCGGCCCTGCAATTCCGGCAACAGGTCTGACGGCTTCGAGACGTGGAAGGCGCCGGAGGCGATGAACAGGATGTGGTCGGTCTTCAGCGGTCCGTATTTGGTCGCCACCGTGGTGCCCTCGATCAGCGGCAGCAGGTCGCGCTGCACGCCTTCGCGGGAAACGCCGGCGCCCATGCCGCCTTCGCGCGAGGCGATCTTGTCGATCTCGTCGAGGAAGACGATGCCGTCATTCTCCGTCGCATCGAGCGCCCGCCGCACCACTTCGTCCTGGTCGAGCAGCTTGTCGGACTCGTCATTGACCAGCAGATCGTAGGACTCCTTCACCGTCGTCTTGCGCATCTTGGTCTTCTTGCCGCCCATCGCCTTCGACAGCATGTCGTTGATGTTCAGCACGCCGATATTGGCGCCGGGCATGCCGGGGATCTCGAAACCGGGCATGCCGCCGCTGCCGGTGTCGGCAACCTCGACCTCGATCTCCTTGTCGTCGAGCTCACCGTCGCGCAGCTTCTTGCGGAAACTATCGCGGGTGGCCGGGCTCGCGGTCTTGCCGACCAGCGCTTCCAGCACGCGTTCCTCGGCGTTGACGTGGGCGCGCGCCTTGACGTCTTCGCGCATCTTCTCACGCACCAGGCCGATGGCGATCTCGACCAGATCGCGGATGATCTGCTCGACATCGCGGCCGACATAGCCGACCTCGGTGAACTTGGTTGCCTCGACCTTGACGAAAGGCGCACCGGCGAGCCGCGCCAGGCGGCGCGAGATTTCGGTTTTGCCGACGCCGGTCGGCCCGATCATCAGGATGTTCTTCGGCATCACCTCTTCGCGCATCTGGCCTTCCAGCTGCTGGCGGCGCCAGCGGTTGCGCAAGGCGATGGCCACGGCGCGTTTGGCGTCCTTCTGGCCGATGATGAAACGGTCGAGTTCCGAAACGATTTCGCGGGGAGAAAATGTGCTCATATCACTAGATTCCACTTTGCCACTGCTTGATGGCCTCGAACGGATGCAGCAGCATGATCACGTTGAGTGTCAGATTGTCCCGGATGAGATAGCCGGTACCGAGTTCGAAGATGATGGCAAGGCTGACGATCACCCATATAGGTAGCCTTCGCGCCATCACAAATCCCAGCATCATGGCCAGTGTGTCGGACACCGAATTGATGATGCTGTCGCCGTAATAGTCGAGCGAGATGGTGCCGGCGCGGTAGCGCTCGATGATGAATGGGCTGTTTTCGAGCAGCTCCCAACCGCCTTCGATGAAGACGGCGAACGCCAGCCTCAAGCCGATCGGCGAACGCGGGAACAGGAATCTTGCCAGCGCATAGAACAGGAAGCCGTGGATGATGTGCGAGAACGTATACCAGTCCGAAATGTGCTGGGAATTCTCCGAACTCTGCACGACGCCATGCCAGAGCTTGACGTAGCCGCAGGTGCAGATCGGCGCTCGCCCCATGCCGTAGAGCGCCCCGGCCTGGAAGATGATCAGGGCGAGGACGAGCAGAAGCCCCATCCGCCAGCTGTCTTCATAGGCCGAATAGCTGTTCTCCGCGGTCGGTGTCGTCATCGGTTCATTCCCCCTCGTTTCGCGTCGCCGTCTCGACCATCACAAGCCTTGTCACGCCTTCAGCGGCGGTAGCCGGCGGATCACGGCAGCCGGCAAGGTGGGTTTGACCACAATCCGCCGGATACGCTGCCAGCCAGCCCCGAACAGAATGATCAGCGCGCCAACAACGACCAGGATCAAGGCAAAAGGCGGGATGCCCGTCGAATCGGAGGCGGAATTCACCAGATAATAGATGCCCAGCGAGCCGAAGTAAGCCAATGTCGGAACCAGAAGCGAACGGCGGTCGATGGCAAGCGCGACATAGAGGAAGCCAAGGATCAGTATAGTCAGCATGATGGTTGCATTGGCATCCGGCGCGATATGTCCGAACACGACGTTCTGGCCGGTTGCCATGATGAAGAGCGGATGCACCAGCATGGGCGCCGAGACGACATGCAGCCAGAAAGCGCAATCGGACCAGATCTTGCGTCGATCCCTGTCGTAAATGTCAAAAGCTACACCCGTTGCGAACACGATCAGGCCGCAGATCAGCGGCATGTAAAGTGCCGCGCGGAGCAATTCGGGAACATCCTCCATACGCGGTGGCGCAATCGCACCCGCTGTCACGCTATCATACAGGATTATCGCCGTTTGCAGGAAGGCAAGCAGTGTAAAAGCGATGGCGATAGCCCCGGCAATGATGGGGACGCGAAAACGCCAGAAATAGATCGCCGCCGCGATTATTCCTCCGCCCAGGAACAGATATCCGGCCTGGGACGCCGTCTGGCGCAACGCCAATAGCTGCCAGATAGTCTCCGGCTTGCGTATGCCGAAGCTGGCCTCCACCTGTAGCGCCAGAGCGGCCAGAATGGCGGCCATGAAAATCAGGGCAAGCACGGACGACGATAATTTCATCCGGTGCTGACGCGTGACGATTTCGGCGAGCCCCCAGGCGAAAACCGCGAGGATGCCTGCGATCCAGAATGTTTGGCCTGGAAGCAAGGTGGTCAGGACAAAGAAGAAGCCGGCGCTGAGCAGAACGGTTCCCACGGTGACAAACAGATCGTTGCCGCCGCCCACCAGCCGCAGGTTTTCCTCGTCACCCTCGTCATCGGCGCGCCTGGCCTCGGGGGCGAGAGCGACCGCACGTTCCATGGCCTCCAACTGATCGCGCAGGGTCTGCGAGATCAAACCTTTCGCGACTGCCTTGTCGAGGGTTTCGGCGCTGATCAATTGGGCTCCTGCGTCGCGTCGCGCGCCATCATCAAGGCCGGCCCGTACTCCGATGTTCTGGTGTCAAAGGCAACAAAGCCAGCCTTTTCATAGGCACGGATCGCCCTGACATTGGCGGGATCCGGATCGATGATGACGCGCGGAACACCTTCCTCGAAAAGCTGTTCGACGAACTGGCGCACGATTGCCGAGCCATGGCCGCGCCCGAGCAACTCCGGCACGCCGATCGACACGTCGATGCCGAGCGTGCCGAACGGCTGGTCGGCATAGGGATGGTCGTCTTCCAGATGCGGGTCGTAGCTCTGCAGATAGGCGATCGGCTTGCCGTCGAGCTCGACGATCAGCGGCTCGACCGAAATCGAGTCGATGTGCTCGCGAATGCCGGCGATTTCCGTCTCCGGATCGTCCCACCACTCTGCAACATGCGGCTCGGCGAGCCAGCCGGCGATCATCGGCAGGTCTTTTTCCGTCACCGGCCGAAAGTCGTAGCTATCTTCTTGTTCGGCGATGATCTCTGGACGAACGGAACCGTTCGTCCGAGAAAACCGGTTTCCACTTTTCGGGGTCATGGCCGGCCTTTTCAGCCGACCTCGAGCGTTTCGACGACGAAATTGTTGTTGGTGTAGACGCAGATGTCGGATGCGATCTGCATCGCCTTGCGGGCGATCTCCTCGGCATCCTTGTCGCTGTCCATCAGCGCGCGGGCCGCGGCCAGCGCGTAGTTACCGCCCGAACCGATGGCCATGACGCCGAATTCGGGCTCGAGCACGTCGCCAGTGCCGGTCAGCGCCAGCGATACCGACTTGTCGGCCACCAGCATCATCGCTTCCAGCCGGCGCAGATAGCGGTCGGTGCGCCAGTCCTTGGCGAGTTCGACGCAGGCGCGCGTCAGCTGGTCTGGATATTGTTCGAGCTTGGCTTCGAGCCGCTCCAGCAGCGTGAAGGCGTCGGCGGTGGCGCCGGCGAACCCGGCGATCACATTGCCGCCCTTGCCGATGCGGCGCACCTTCTTGGCGTTGCCCTTCATGATGGTCTGGCCAAGGCTGACCTGGCCGTCGCCGGCGATCACCACCTTGTTGCCCTTGCGCACCGTCACGATGGTCGTGGCGTGCATGGTCAGATTATCGGACATTTCCTGGCTCCGAGCAGCGCCATCCCGATAAGGCGATCGGCGCGGTACGAGTGACTTGATCGGCCATATGTATGCATGGGACCGATGATTGCAAACCGCTGGATAGCGGCCGGGTTCGCAACTGGCAATCGCCGGATCATGCTGCTAGAAGGCTTTCGTTTTCAAGCCTGCGAGCGCTTGAACCTCTGAGCTGGTCACGATGTGAACCTCTGGGACAAGGATAGAGTGATGCCGCCCCGCGCCGCCGAAGTCAGCCGCAAGACCAAGGAAACCGAGATTGCCGTCTCGGTCCATGTCGACGGCACCGGAAAATCGGACATTTCGACGGGCGTCGGCTTCTTCGACCATATGCTGGACCAGCTGGCGCGCCATTCCCTGATCGACATGACGGTCAGGGCCAAGGGCGACCTGCATATCGACGATCATCACACCGTCGAGGACACCGGCATCGCGCTTGGCCAGGCGCTGGCCAAGGCACTGGGCGAGCGGCGCGGCATCATGCGCTATGCCTCGATCGACCTTGCCATGGACGAGACGCTGACGCGCGCTGCGATCGACGTGTCCGGCCGTCCGTTCCTGGTCTGGAACGTTTCCTTCTCGTCGCCGAAGATCGGCACCTTCGACACCGAACTGGTGCGCGAATTCTTCCAGGCTTTGGCGCAGAATGCCGGCATCACGCTGCATGTCACCAATCACTATGGCGCCAACAACCATCACATCGCCGAGACCTGCTTCAAGGCGGTGGCGCGCGCGCTGCGCGCGGCTCTCGAACGCGATCCGCGCCAGCCGGATGCGGTTCCCTCCACCAAGGGATCGTTGAAGGGATAAGGCCATGGCCACCTATGTCGTGATGGAACCGCCAGGCCGCAGCGAGAAGGCCGATGCCACGGCCTTTGTCCGCGATGGCTTCACCTGGCTGGGCCTCCTGGTGCCGCCGCTATGGTTCGCCTGGCATCGGCTGTGGATCGAGGCAGCGCTTGCCTTCGTCGTCATGGGCCTGCTTTCGATGCTGGGCCAGAAGCTCGGCCTTGGTCTGGCCGGCTCGCTGCTGTCACTGTTGGTTTCGCTCTATGTCGGACTGGAAGGGCAAGGCCTGCGCATCGCGGCACTTCGCCGGCGCGGTTGGCACGAATGGGGCGCGGTCGAAGCCGGTTGGCTCGACGACGCCGACACACGCTATGCGCTGGAAGCGGAAGCGCTTGCCGATGAGGTTGTGCCGGCGCCGCGTATGGTCCCCGATGCTGCCCTCGCGCGGCCAGCGCAGCCGGGCATGGCGCTGGGGCTGACCCACATTCCGGGAAGAAGCTGACATGCGGGTTGCGATCATCGACTACGGCTCGGGCAATTTGCGCTCGGCCACCAAGGCTTTCGAGCGCGCCGCGCGCGAAGCCGGCATATCGGCCGATATCGACCTGACCGCAGATGCCGAGCAGGTGCGCACGGCCGATCGCATCGTCCTGCCCGGCGTCGGCGCCTATGCCGACTGCGCCTCCGGCCTGCAGGCCGTCGAAGGCATGTGGGAAGCCGTCGAGGAGGTTGCGATCGTCAAGGGCCGGCCGTTCCTCGGCATATGCGTCGGCATGCAGCTGATGTCGCAGCGCGGCCTCGAAAAGACGATTACCAAGGGCTTCGGCTGGATATCGGGCGACGTGAAGGAGATCATGCCTTCCGATCCGGCGCTGAAGATCCCGCAGATCGGCTGGAACACGATCGAGCTCAAGCGCCAGCATCCGCTGTTTGCCGGCATACCGACTGGCGCAAGCGGGCTGCATGCCTATTTCGTGCATTCCTATCATCTCGATGCGGGCAAGGCGGACGAGGTTCTGGCGGTTGCCGACTATGGCGGCCCGGTGACGGCGGCCGTCGCCCGCGACAATCTTGTCGGCACGCAGTTCCACCCGGAAAAGAGCCAGGCGCTCGGCCTCGCGCTGATCACCAATTTCCTGCGCTGGAGGCCCTAGAGCATGATCCCGAAAAGTGGACCCCGGCTTTCTCGGACAAACGGTTCCCGTTTGTCCGGAGATCATGCTCGAGCAGAGGGATAGACCATGAGCAAGAAGGGCTACTGGATGGCGATGGTCGAGGTGACCGATCCGGAAAACTATCCGCTATACATTGCCGCCAACAAAGCGGCTTTCGACAAATATGGCGCAAAGTTCCTGACCCGCGGCGGTCAGTCGTCGAGCCCGGAAGGGCTATCGGGCAATCGCCATGTCATCATCGAGTTCGAGAGCTATGCGGTCGCACTCGCCTGCTTCCATTCGCCTGAATACCAGGTGGCGCTGAAATTCCGACGTCTCTATTCGACATCCCATTTCGCCATTGTGGAAGGCGCCTGAACGGATGATCCTTTTCCCGGCGATAGATCTCAAGGACGGCCAGTGCGTGCGCCTCAGGCATGGCGACATGACGACCGCGACCATCTACAACGATGATCCTGCCGCGCAGGCGCGGGCCTTCGAGCAACAGGGTTTCGAATGGCTGCATGTCGTCGACCTCAACGGCGCCTTCCAGGGCCAGAGCGTCAACAGTGCGGCGGTCGGCGCCATCCTCAAGGCAACGAAGAACCCGGTGCAGCTCGGCGGCGGCATCCGCACGCTGGCGCAGATCGAGGACTGGCTCGATCGCGGCCTGGCCCGGGTCATCCTCGGCACGGTGGCGGTGCGTGACCCGGACCTTGTCAAACAGGCCTGCAAGGCGTTTCCGGGCAAGGTCGCCGTCGGCATCGACGCCAAGGGCGGCAAGGTCGCCGTCGAGGGCTGGGCCGAGGCGTCGAGCCTCGGCGTCATCGAACTGGCGAGGAAGTTCGAGGGCGCCGGCGTCGCTGCCATCATCTACACCGACATCGACCGCGACGGCGTTTTGACCGGCATCAACTGGGACGCCACCATCGACCTCGCCGATGCCGTGTCGATCCCGGTCATCGCGTCGGGCGGCCTCGCCTCGATCGCCGACATCGTGCGCATGACCATGCCCGATGCGCAAAAGCTCGAAGGCGCGATCTCCGGCCGCGCGCTCTATGACGGCCGCATCGATCCGGCCGAGGCCCTGGCGATCCTGCAGGGCAGGGCGGAGACGCGGACGTGAAAATCTCCATTATCCTGGCCTCCTATGACAGCGGCCACTATCATGGCGGCATGGGCCAGGGGCCGGACGCGCTGGTCTCTGGCGGGCTCGTCGACGCCCTGACGATGGCCGGCCACGATGTGATGGTCGAGGATATCGGCAAGGTTGGAGATGCCCAGGAGCGTGAAATCGCCACCGGCTTTGCCGTCTGCAACGCGGTTGCGAGCGAGGTTCGCCTTGCCCGCGACGCCGGTCGGTTTCCCATCGTCCTTGCCGGAAACTGCCTGACCAGCGCCGGCGCGGTCGCCGGCGAAGACGCCGATGCGATCATCTGGGCCGACCAGCATGGCGATCTCAACACGCCCGAGACATCCACATACGGCTTTCTCGACGGCATGGCGCTGGCGACCGTGCTTGGCCTGTGCTGGCGGCCGATGGCGTCGGCCATTCCGGGCTTCAAGCCGGTCGATCCGTCGCGTTGCGTGCTCGTCAACGCGCGCGATCTCGATCCCGCGGAAAAACAGCTTCTCGAGACATTGCCGATCGTGCGGACGGAGTGCTCCGGGGTGGCCCAGGCGGCCGAAAGACTGATGGTCGCCGGCGCCAGACGCGTGCACATGCATCTCGATATGGACGTGCACGAT
>NZ_RZRK01000015.1:0-18117 GCF_003997835.1 Mesorhizobium sp. M7A.F.Ca.CA.004.12.1.1 | reverse complement strand
GCGCAGGCCCGGCCTCGGCGTCGAGTGCCTTGGCAAAGCGGCTGAGCGAATCGGCCGGCGGCCGGATTGCTTCGTTGGCGGCCGTGGCGCCGGAGAATTCGGCTTCAGCCTCGCCAAGGGCGGCAAGTGCGGCCGGATCGCTGGCCAGCCATTCCTCGACCGCTTCCAGGTCGGAACCTTCCAGCGAGCCGTTCAGGTAGAACGGCAGCAGCGTTTCCATTTCGTCGCGGCGCGACATCTTTTCAGCGGCGCTCATGGCCACCCCCTGTCGTAACCGGCGGCCTTGAGGGCCTCTCCGAGTTTCTTGCGGGCGTAGAACATCCGGGTCTTGACGGTGGCGACCGGAATGTCGAGCACCTCGCCGATCTCGCTCACCGATTGTCCGTGATAATAGGCAAGATCGATGACCACGCGATGCTCTTCGGGCAAGGTGTCGACGAAGCGCCGCAGGGCGGCGGCCTTGTCTTCCTTCATGGTGACGACTTCCGGCGTGTCGGCGCCGTCGGGCACCGCGGCGGCGGCCTCGTCGTCGATCCAGTCTTCCTTCTTCTTGCGCAGAAAGGACAGCGCCTTGAAACGGGCGATGCCGAGCAGCCATGTCGAGACTTCGGAACGCCCTTCGAAGCCGGGCGCCTGGCGCCATAGCTCGAGGAAGACTTCGTTGGCGATATCGTCGGCCATCATTTCCGATCCCGTCTGGCGCGCCACGAAGCGGTAGACCCGCGCGTGGTGACGCATGAACAGGAGCCGCACGGCGGCACGGTCGCCCTTCGCGACCCGGTCGACGAGAGCGCGATCGGTCTCCGTCGCTGCCGTCATGGCCGGTCGAGCCGCCTGGCTCCTGTCTGCTCTGTCGCTGATCGGTCCAAAAAGGTTCATCCTCCGCCAAGGAATTTTGCGGAGGCTAACCGAAGTAAGGAAGTGTTGCCAGAGGCAGGGTCTTCCCTTCCCCCCACAAGGGGGGAAGGGAAGAGTTCTGCGCGCCCGCTCACCCCAAGAAAGATTTAGCCTTCATCGCCTCCGGTATTGCCACACCCAGCCGGCTCAGCACTGTCGGCGCCAGCTGCAGCTGGTCGAGCAGCGTGTCGGCCTGCGGACCCTTACCTTGTCCAAAATAGTACAGCGCGAAATCCTGCATCTCGTCGTCATGGCCGCCATGATGGCCACGATCGGTCTGGCCGTGATCGGCGGTGACAATCACCTCATAGCCGGCTTCGATCCAGCGCGGCAGGAAGGCGGCCAGCATCCCGTCCATCGCATAGACGGCATGGTCCATCTCGTGGCAGTCGTGGCCGAAGCGGTGTCCCATCGAGTCCAGCGTGCAGGTGTGCAGGATGCCGTAGTCGATGCCATGGCGTTTCGTCAGCATCGTCAGCGTCGCGAACAGGTCGACATCGCTCGGCGTCATCTGGTTGCGAAGGTTGTAACCGGTCATGGTGTGGAAGCGGCCATGCGTGATCGGCCCGCTTGGCTCGTCGAATTCCATGTCCTCGACCAGGTCGAACGGATAGCCGCGGAAGAATTCCGACCAGTAGGAATGGGTCACCGCCCCCGTCTTGCCGCCTGCCTTGCTGACTTCGGAGAAGATATCGGGCTGCTCGACGCGGAACCGGTTCTCGTTGGAGAGAATCCCGTGCACCTGCGGTGAGACCCCGGTGTGGATCGACGCATAGCAGCAGGCCGAGGTCGACGGCAGCACCGAGCGCATCTTCCAGACGCGCGCCTCGCCCGATTGCACCCAGCCTTCGAGATTGCCCATCAGCCGGCGCCAGTTCCGGTAAGGCACGCCGTCGAGGATGATCAGCAGAAGCTTGGACTTGAGCGCCATGGGCTGCTCCATGCGGTTGGCGGTTGAAGCGGGACGCCGTGTGCCGTCTTGGGCACACGGCGTTCTTGATTGATGAAATCGGACGATCAGAGTCCGCTCAAGCGTTGAGCCAGCACTCGGCAAGCGCGTAGCCGTCCATCATTTCGCCGATAGGGCTCTTGGCATAGCCGCCGATCTTGCTGGTGGCGGCCGCGTCGATGAACTGGTTGAAGAAGGGCACGATCAGCCCGCCTTCGTCACGCATCATAACTGCCATATCGTGGTAGATCGCCTGGCGCTTGGCCTGGTCGAGCTCGCCGCGCGCGGTAAACAGCATCTTGTCGAATTCCGGCCGCTTGAAGCGCGTGTCGTTCCAGTCGGCGGTCGAGACATAGCCGGTGGAATACATCTGGTCCTGCGTCGCGCGTCCGCCCCAGTAGGAGAGCGAGAAAGGCTGCTTGTTCCAGACCTCCGACCAGTAGCCGTCGCCGGGCTCGCGCTTGATCTCGATCTTGATGCCGGCTTTGGCGCAGGACTGCTGATAGAGCTGTGCGGCATCGACGGCGCCCGGGAAGGCGACGTCCGAGGTGCGCAGCACGATCGAGCCGCTGTGGCCCGATTTCTTATAGGCTGCCGCCGCCTTGTCCGGATCGAACTTGCGCTGCTCGATGTCGGCGGAAAACAGCGGATAGGCCTCGTTGATCGGGAAGTCGTTACCTACCGAGCCATAGCCGCGCAGGATCTTTTCCAGCATCTCGTCGCGGTCCATGGCAAGCTTCAGCGCCATCCGCAGATCGTTGCTGTCGAAGGGGGCGGTGTCGCAGAACATGTTGAACGGGTAGTAGCCCTTGCCCGAGACGTTCTCGATGGAAACGCCCGCGATGCGCTTGACCAGATCGACGACCTTCGGCTCGACGCGGTTGATCATGTGCACCTGGCCGCCCTGCAGGGCGGCAAGCCGTGCGGTCGCGTCATTGATGACGATGATCTCGACCTGGTCGGCATGGCCGGCCTTGTCGCCCAGCCAGTAATTGGCGAAGCGCTCGCCGCCATGGCGCACGCCGGGCTGGTTGACGCTAACCTTATAGGGACCGGCGCTGATGCCGGCGTTCGGATCGTCCTTGCCACCATTCGGCTGGATGGTGAGATGGTAGTCGGCCATCAGATAGGGGAAGTCGGCATCGGCGTCGCCGAGCGTGACGATGACCTCCTTGCCGCTCGCCTTGATCCCCTTGATGTTCTTGAGGATGCCGAGTGCTCCGGACTTGGACTTCTCGTCCGCATGGCGCTCAATGGTGGCAGCAACATCCTCCGCGCCGACCGTCTTGCCATTGTGGAACTCGATGCCGTCGCGGATCTTGATTGTCCATGTCTTGGCGTCGGCCGAGGCGCCAATCTCCTCGGCAATCAGGTTGACCAGCTTGTTGTCCGGGGTGAGGCGCACGAGATACTCGCCCCAAAGCTTGCCGAAGCTGAAGGTAACCTGGCTGAGGTTCAGCGCCGGATCGAGGCTGTTGGTGGATTCACCGCCCTGCAGACCGGCCTTGATGATACCGCCCTTCACCGCCGTCTGGGCAAATGCCTTGCCGGCCAGCGCCGGCATCAGGGCCGCCGATACGCCGAGCGCGGCGGCGCGCCCAAGAAAGGCGCGGCGCGATATCCGGCCTTGACCGGCGAGTTCGGCGAGATAATCGAGTTCAGTCTTCATGTCCTACCCCTGTTTTAAAAGTCGTGCGAGCAGCGCTCGTCCCGAAGGACGTTTGGCGCTCTTGTGTTGCATCCGGATGACGGTCGCCGGCGCCCCATGTGGCGGCTTGGTCTGGTGCAATTCCCAGGGGAAGCGCCATGCGCTTCTTCTGGGAGAACCGGTTCCAGTTTCCCCGAATTGCTTTAGTTGCCCGCGCTGGCCATGCGCCGTCCCTTGATTGCCTTTTCCAGCCAGCCGATTTCCATCTCTGGAACCGAGGAGAGCAGCAGGTCGGTGTAGGCGTCGAAGGGCGGGCTTAGCACCTGGCTCTTGGGGCCGTAGCGCACCACCTCGCCGCGATACATAACCGCGATCGAATCGGCGATCGACTTCACAGTGGCGAGGTCGTGCGTGATGAACAGATAGGCGACGTTCTCCTCCTTCTGCAACTCCAGCAGCAGCTTGAGGATGCCGTTGGCGACCAGCGGATCGAGCGCAGAGGTCACCTCGTCGCAGATGATCAGCTTCGGCTTGGCGGCAAGCGATCGGGCGATGCAGACACGCTGTTTCTGGCCGCCGGAAAGTTCGGCCGGATAGCGGTCGGAAAAGCCCTTGCCCATCTCGATCTTGTCGAGCAGTTCGGCGACGCGCCTGTCGCGCTCGCGGCCGCGTATGCCGAAATAGAATTCGAGCGGCCGGCCGATGATGGTGCCGACGGTCTGGCGCGGGTTCATCGCCACGTCGGCCATCTGGTAGATCATCTGCAACTGGCGCAAATCCTCCTTCGGCCGGTCGGCCAGCCTGTTGGCCAGCGGACGTCCGTCGAAGGTGACGGTGCCCTGTTCGGGCGGCAAAAGTCCCGTGATGGCGCGCGCCAGCGTCGACTTGCCGGAGCCGGACTCGCCGACCACGGCCAGCGTCTGACCCGGATAGATGTCGACCGAGACGTTCTTCAGCACCTTGATGTCGCTGCGGCCATAGGCGGCGGTGACGTTCTTCACCGACAGGAATGGCGACGTGCCGGGTTTCTGCTCCTGATGCTCGATCTCATGCACCGAGACCAGCGCATTGGTGTATTCCTGGCGCGGCTCCTTGATGATCTGCCTTGTGCCGCCCCATTCGACCAGCCTTCCATGGCGCAGCACCATGATCTCGTCTGAGACCTGGGCGACGACGGCAAGGTCGTGGGTGATGTAGAGCGCAGCGACATGGGTGTCGCGGATGGCATCCTTGATCGCCGCCAGCACGTCGATCTGCGTCGTCACGTCGAGCGCCGTTGTCGGCTCGTCGAAGACGATCAGGTCCGGCTCGGAGCACAGCGCCATCGCCGTCATCACGCGCTGCAACTGGCCACCCGAAACCTGGTGCGGAAAGCGCTCGCCGATGGTTTCAGGGTTCGGCAGGCTGAGCTTCTTGAACAGCGCAACCGCGCGCTTCTCGGCCTCGGCCCGCGTTGCCGTACCGTGCAGCAGCGTGGCTTCCACCACCTGGTCCATCAGCCGGTGCGCCGGGTTGAAGGCGGCTGCCGCCGATTGCGCGACATAGCAGACCTCGCGGCCGCGTAATTTGCGGAAGCCGTCCTTGCCGCCCTTGAGGATGTCGCGGCCGTTCAGGATCACCTCGCCGCCGGTGATGCGCACGCCGCCGCGGCCATAGCCCATCGACGACAGGCCGATGGTCGACTTGCCGGCGCCGGACTCGCCGATCAGGCCGAGCACCTTGCCTTTTTCAAGCGTCAGCGAGACATCGTGCACCAACACGATGTTCTTTGGCGGCTCGCCGGGCGGGAAGACGGTGGCTTCGATGCGTAGGTTGCGGATGTCGAGCAGCAGGCCTGATTTCGCTTTGGTGTCGGCCATCACCCGCGTCCTCCCTTGAGGCTGGTCGTCCGGTTGAGCACCCAGTCGGCAACCAGGTTGACGGAAATCGCCAACAGGGCGATCGCCGCCGCCGGGATAAGCGCGGCCGCGATGCCGAAGACGATGCCATCCTTGTTTTCCTTGACCATGCCGCCCCAGTCGGCGTCCGGTGGCTGCACGCCAAGGCCGAGGAACGACAGCGTCGACAGGAACAGCACGGCATAGATGAAGCGTAGGCCGAGTTCCGAAACCAGCGGCGACAATGCGTTGGGAAGGATCTCGCGGAAGATGATCCAGCCGCTGCCCTCACCACGCAGTTTCGCCGCCTCGACATAGTCCATGACGTTGATGTCGACGGCGACCGCGCGCGACAGGCGATAGACGCGGGTCGAATCCAGAATGCCCATCACCAGGATCAGCGTCACCAGATTGGTCGGCAGCACTGACAGCACGACGAGACCCATGATCAGCGTCGGGATCGACATCAAGAGATCGACGAGGCGCGACAGCAGCGTGTCGAACCAGCCGCCGAAGACGGCCGCCGAGAAGCCGAGGATGGCGCCGAGCGAGAATGACAGTGCGGTGGCCAGCACCGCGATGAACAAAGTGATGCGGGCGCCGTAGATCATGCGAGACAGAAGATCGCGGCCGAGATTGTCGGTGCCCAGCAAATGGGCAGCCGACATCGGTTCCCAGACGTCGCCGACGATTTCGCCATTGCCGTGCGGCGCGATCCAGGGGGCGAAGATCGCCGCCAGCACGAACAATGCCGTCAGCACGATCCCGATCAGCGCGGGGAGGGGGATGCGTTTGATATCGAGCATATCCGCCCCCTATTTCGGATGTCTGAGACGCGGATTGGCGACGATCGCCGCTATGTCCGCAATGATATTCAGGCTGATATAAACGGCGGCGAAGATCAGGCCGACCGCCTGCACCACCGGCACGTCGCGTTTGGTGACGTGGTCGACAAGATACTGCCCCATGCCCGGATAGACGAAAATCACCTCGACCACGACGACGCCGACGATCAGGTAGGCGAGGTTGAGCATGACGACGTTGATGATCGGCGCGATGGCATTGGGGAAGGCGTGCTTGCGGATGACGTTGAAGGCCGACAGGCCCTTCAGTTCCGCGGTCTCGACATAGGCCGACTGCATGACATTGAGGATCGCCGCGCGTGTCATGCGCATCATGTGGGCGAGCACGACCAGCGTCAGCGCTGCCGCCGGCAGAGCGATCGCCTGCATGCGCTCGCCAAAAGGCATGCCGTCATAGACAGTCGAAATGCCCGGGAAGATTTGCCATTTCACGGCGAAGAAATAGACCAGCACATAGCCGATGAAGAACTCGGGAAAGGAGGTCGAGGCCAGAGCCAGCCCGGAGATCAGCTTGTCGACCCAGCCATTGCGGTAGCGCACCGCGATCAGACCGAGGATAATCGCTAGCGGCACCGCGACGACCGCTGCCCAGAAGGCGAGGAACAGCGTGTTCCACAGCCGGCCCTTGATCGACGTGGCGATATCCTGGCCGCTCGACATGGCGGTACCCAGGTCGCCTGTCACCACCCCGCCGAGCCAACGGAAATACCTGATATAGGCCGGATCGTTGAGGCCGAGCTGCTCGCGCAAATTGGCGAGCGACTCCGGTGTCGCCGATTGCCCAAGAATGGCTTGCGCGACATCGCCGGGCAGGATCTGCGTGCCGGCGAAAATCAGGACCGAAACGGCCAACAAGAGGAGAATGCCCAGCGCGATGCGCTGGGCAATCAGTTTCAGGATGGGTGAAGACATATCCGCAAAGCCGGCTCAGGCCTGCAGCCAGCACTTCGCCAAGGCGTAACCGTTCATCAGTTCCTGATGTGGATCGTCGACCCAGCCATCGACCTTGGCACCGGTCGCGTCGATGAACTGGTTGAACATCGGCAGGATCAGACCGCCTTCGTCGCGGACCATGACAGCCATGTCGTGGTACATCGCCTTGCGCTTGGTCTCGTCAAGTTCGGCCCGGGCCGCCAGCACCATCTTGTCGAAATCCGGACGCTTGAAACGCGTGTCGTTCCAGTCCGCCGTCGACAGATAGGCGGTCGAGTACATCTGGTCCTGCGTCGAGCGGCCGCCCCAGTAGGAGGCGCAGAAGGGCTGCTTGTTCCAGACTTCCGACCAGTAGCCGTCGCCCGGTTCGCGTTTGATCTCCAACTTGATGCCGGCCTTGGCCGCGCTCTGCTGATAGAGTTGCGCGGCATCCACGGCGCCGGGGAAGGCGACGTCGGAAGTCCGTAGCAGCACGGCGCCATCATGGCCCGACTTCTTGAAGTGGAACTTGGCCTTGTCGGGATCGTATTTGCGCTGCTCGATCTCGGTAAACAGCGGATAGGACGCATTGATCGGGAAGTCGTTGCCGATCGAACCGTAGCCACGCAGGATCTTGTCGAGCATTTCTTCGCGGTCGATGGCCAGCTTGAGCGCCATGCGCAGATCGTTGTTGTCGAAGGGTGCGGTGTTGCAATGCGCGATGAAGACATAGTGGCCGGGACCCGCATGGTTGCGGATGGTGACGCCGGGCAGGCGCTTGATCAGGTCGACGATCTTCGGCTCGACGCGGTTGATCATGTTGACCTGGCCGCCTTGCAGGGCGGCGGTGCGCGCCGTCGCATCGTTGATGACGATGATCTCGATCTGGTCGGCGTGGCCCATCTTGTCGCCCTGCCAGTAATTGGCGAAACGCTCGCCGCCATGGCGCACGCCGGGCTCATTGGTCGTAACCTTGTAAGGACCGGCCGAGATGCCTGCGTCGGCCTTGTCCTTGCCGCCATTCGGTTGGACGATCAGGTGATAGTCGCTGAGCAAATAGGGCAGGTCGGCATTGGCTTCCTTCAGGGTCAGCACGACTTCCTTGCCGCTGGCCTTGATGGTTTCGATGCCCTTCATATAGCCGAGCGCGCCGGATTTCGACTTCTCGTCGGAATGGCGCTCAAGTGTGGCGGCCACGTCCTCGGCGGTCACCGTCTTGCCGTTGTGGAATTCGACGCCGTCGCGGATCTTCAGCGTCCACACCTTGGCGTCGTCCGACGAGCCGATCTCCTCGGCGATACGATTCTCGAGCTTGCCTTCGGGCGAAAGCTCGACAATCAATTCGCCCCACATCTTGCCGAAGGCGAACGGCACCTGAGTCATGAACAGCGCCGGGTCGAGGCTGTTGGTGGATTCACCGCCGACTAGGCCGGCCTTCAGTGTGCCGCCCTTGACCGGACCCGCCGCGCGTGCAGCGCTTGAAAGCAGCGAGTTGGCGAAGGGCGCGGAGATACCGAGCGCCGCCGCCCGGCCGAGAAAATCACGACGGCTCAGTTTGCCCGACGCGACACGCCGGCTAAGAAATTCCAGTTCGTTCGACATTTTGAGTTCCTCACTCTGTTGGTTCGACTCTGCGGTCGTTTTTCTTGTTTCTTGTGAGGAGAATAATGACCGCAAGGGAAAGCGGTAAGCAAGACCGAATGCGACATGCCGTGGCGTAAATCGTACGTCGCAATTGGACCAATGAATCGGCGCTCAAAGAAGCGCGCGCCGCACCTTCTCTTCGAAATTGCGCTCGAAGACGAGGGTTTCGTCCTCATAGGCCTCGATTCTGGCGCTGACGATGAAGTTTTGCGCGTCCGATCGCATTTCGGCTGTCGTTTCGGTGCGTACCGACCATCCGTTTCGCGACAGGGTCTGCGTCCAGTGCGTCTTCCCCGAGGCCGAGAGCGGATCGTCGGGGTGGATCGTCCAGGTCTCGCGGGCGATGCTGCCATTGGCCAGGCCATGAGCGAGATCGCGCACCTCGCCGAAATCATCATCGATGGAAAGCGTCACGATTCCGGTCTTTTCGTCACGATCGATATGGCGCTCGGAATTGCTGGCGCGGATCGTCTCCGTTGCCCAGGGAGTGGCACCTTCCGGCTCGGCGAACGCCGCTTCGTCGTCTGTCGCCAGCGGCCGCAGCGGCAAGCGGAGCGTCGCCGCCGACAAGGTCAGCCGGACCGGCTCCGGCGACGGCCAGATGGCAGGCCAATAGGCGTTTGAAACGGCAACACGCAGGTGGTGGCCGGGCGGAACGCGATAGCCGCATTGATCGAGCACGACGCGCGCGAACACGGTTTCGCCCGGCACCAGCGCCTCGGGAAATTCATGCGAATTGCGATGCGTCAGATTGAGCACGCCATAGGAAATCAGTTCCGAGGCGCCGTCGGGATGCACGTCACAGAGCCGGATCGCGATGTTGGCCTGCGGACGGTCGGAGGACAGCCGCACCTCGACTTCCGGAGCGCCGACGATGTCGATGGCCTGACTGAGTTCCGACTGGTCGAAACACACCGACAGCGCATCGTCGGGGCGCTGATCGCCCGGCAGTTCGGGGCCGAAGGTGAAGGGAAAATACTCGCCACCGGCCAGGCCGCAGCTTTGCGGCGAGGCAACGATGGAGGGTTTTTCCGTTGACGGGATCAGATCGACCGTTTGTGTCTTGATGTTGGACGATGGCCATTCCTGCTCCGCCACCCAGCGGCCAGGCCGCTCGGGGTGCCAGCGCGCTGGGCGCACGCTGTCCATGACATAGGCGCGGTAGGCCGGGTCGGACTCGACACCGGTGTCGACACCCTTCAGCCAGCGGTCCCACCAGCGCAGAGCCTCCTGCAGGAAGCCGATGGCGGGTTTTGGTCCTGCGTAGTGCGGGTATTTGTGGATCCATGGCCCGATAATGCCCTTGACCGGGGCTTCGATGTTGCTGGCCAGATGCGAGACCGTGTTGCGGTAGCCGTCATGCCAGCCGCCGATCGACAGCACCGCGGCTTTGACGGCGGAGAAATCCTCGCAGATCGAGCCGCGCTTCCAGTAGGCATCACGGTGCTGGTGTTTCAGCCACAGCGGCGCCAGGAAGGATTGGTTCTCCAGCCGGGTCAGCCACAGATCGCGCCATCTGTTGTCGCCGGCCAGCAGCGGGTCCGGTGGCCGCGACGAGTAGGACAGCATGGTCGAAGCCCAGCCGAAGTTCTCGATCAGCAGGCAGCCGCCCTTGTAGTGGATGTCGTCGGCATAGCGGTCGACGGTCGAGCATAGGCTGATCACGGCTTTCAGCGCCGGCGGCTGCTTGGCCGCCACCTGCAGGCAGTTGAAGCCGCCCCAGGAAATGCCCATCATGCCGACATTGCCGTTGCACCAGGGCTGGCTTGCCGCCCAGGCGATGACGTCGCAGGCGTCCTGCAATTCCTGCTCGGAATACTCGTCGTCCATCAGCCCTTCGGAATCGCCATTGCCGCGCATGTCGACGCGGATCGAGGCATAGCCGTGGCCGGCGAAATAGGGATGCGTCAGCTGATCGCGAAAGATGGTGCCGTCGCGCTTGCGGTAGGGCAGGTGTTCGAGGATCGCCGGCACCGGATCGTCGCCCGCATCCTCCGGCATCCACACCCGCGCCGAGAGCCGGCAGCCGTCCGGCATGACGATCCCCATGTCCGGGAATTCGACGACCTTGCGGGAAAATTCGGTGACTGTTTTCATGGCATGCTCCAGGATCGCCAGATGATGGAGCCGGTGGGGTCGCGTCGTGGGCCAGCCAACGAATTCGGCTGGTCAATCCGCGTCAATTCAGCGGAATGTCGTTATCGTCCTTATTCGCCTGATAGACGCCGGACAACTCATCGTAGCGCGCCGAAATCGCGCCGATACGTGTTTCCAGCCGTTGCCGCTCGGCTTCGGGCAAAGTTCGCACCAACCGACGTATGGAAAAGCTCTTCCAGTAGGCATTCTCGGCATTGTAGCCGCCGGGATCGAGGGTGAAGACCTCTTTCAGGATTTTCAGGTCGTGCGGGATGGCAAAGCTGTCGCGCGAATCCTCGTGGCTGAACAGATAGTAGAAATTGTCGAAGCCGGTCCAGGTGATAGCCGACAGGCAGAGCGAGCAGGGTTCGTGCGTGGCGATGAAG
This sequence comes from Mesorhizobium sp. M7A.F.Ca.CA.004.12.1.1, assembly GCF_003997835.1. Lineage (NCBI taxonomy): Bacteria > Pseudomonadati > Pseudomonadota > Alphaproteobacteria > Hyphomicrobiales > Phyllobacteriaceae > Mesorhizobium > Mesorhizobium sp. M7A.F.Ca.CA.004.12.1.1. The sequence goes on along the minus strand of NZ_RZRK01000015.1, from coordinate 6,805 downwards.
ATGGCGTCTTTCGTATCGACGCGTTCAGCCCTGGGCATTTCGTAGAAGCGCTTCAGGCAGTGCACCTCGCCGTGCCAGAGCGGGTTTTCCATCTCGTTGTTGGTTTCGGCCAGCACCAGCGACCGGTCGTCCTTGCGCAGGATCGCGGCGCCGAACAGCTTGTTGCCATGGGTGACGCCGTCGGCCGTCTTCGGCACGATGTCGTGCTCGATAACGTCGAGCAGGCGGTCGATCAGCGAAATATCCGTCATCAGGGGGTCTCCTGCCGCATGTCGCCCAAAGTGCCCCGGGTTTGGGGTAACGACACGCACAAAAAATTAAGGGAGATGGATCTCGTAGGCGTGCGAGAAATGGAACTCTTCGAGATTGGAGCCGTCGCCGCCACGGTCGACGATCAGGAAATCCTGAGGCTCGCCGAGCGGCGTCAGCACGCCATGCCAGAGATTGCGCCGGTAATTGATGCCTTGGCCGGGTGCGGTGATGAAGGCATGCGGCTCATCAGGCCCTTGCTCGCCGTCATGGCAGACGACGACCAGGAATGGACGCGGCGACAGCGGGATGAAGGCCTGGCTGCCGAAGGGGTGGCGCTCGACCATGCTCAGCTTCAGCGGCAGTTCGTAAGGCGTGCCGCGCACCATCGAGATCAGCACGCGGGCATTCGGTCCGGTCGCCTCGGCGGTCGCCAGATCGTGATAGCGTTCCGCGCGGCCGCCATTGATCGGGTAGTGGTTGTCGCCGCCCATGTCGATGACGTCGCCGAACGGAGCAAAGCTCTCGCGGGTCAGTGGCCGCGCAATGATCCGCGTCACGGCGTCCGCCCAGGGACACCGACGCCGCCGAGCTTGGCGTGCCGGTTCACGTCCTTGTAGAGCAGATAACGGAATTTGCCCGGGCCGCCGGCATAGCAGGCCTGCGGACAGAAGGCGCGCAGCCACATATAGTCGCCGGCCTCAACCTCGACCCAGTCCTGATTGAGGCGATAGACCGCCTTGCCTTCCAGCACATAGAGCCCGTGCTCCATGACATGGGTCTCGGCGAAGGGAATGACCGCACCCGGTTCAAGCGTGACGATGGTCATGTGCATGTCGTGGCGCAAATCGGCTGGATCGACGAAACGCGTCGTCGCCCAGCGGCCCTCGGTGCCGGGCATCGGCGTCGGCGCGATCTCCTGTTCGTTGGCGAAGAAGGCCTCCGGCGCATCGAGACCGTCGACCGCCTCGTAAGCCTTGCGAATCCAGTGGAAGCGCACGTCGGCCTTGCTTTCGTTGCGGACCGTCCAGCCGCTGGCAGGCGGCAGGAAGGCAAAGCCGCCGGGCCGCAAGACATGCTTCTTGCCGGCCAGCAGAACCGTCAGTTCGCCTTCGACCACGAACAGCGCGCCTTCGGCGCCGGCATCGGGTTCCGGCCGGTCGCTGCCGCCGCCGGGCGCGACCTCGACAATGTATTGCGAGAACGTCTCGGCAAAACCGGACAGTGGTCGCGACAAGATCCAGACGCGGGTCTCGTCCCAGAACGGCAACGCACTGGTCACGATGTCCTGCATCACACCCCGAGGAATGACGGCATAGGCCTCGGTGAAGACGGCGCGGCCGGTCAGAAGCTCGCTCTGGCCGGGGTGGCCGCCATGTGGTGCGTAATAGGTTCGCTCGGGCATTCTGATCGTATCCATGGGTTCAAACCTATTGCGGAAGCATGTCCTTGAGGCGGAGCAGTGCGATGCGCTCGACCTGTTTGCAGGCGGTCTCGAATTCGACGCCGCGGCTGTTGCCGATGCGCGCCTCGAACTCCGCCAGGATTTCTTGCCTCGTCTTGCCCTTCACCGCGATGATGAAGGGAAAGCCGAAGGTGGTGACGTAGGCGGCGTTCAGCTTGGAAAACAGTTCGCGCTCCTTGTCGGTCAGCGCGTCGAGGCCGGCCGAGGCCTGTTCCCTGGTCGATTCCGCCGTCAGCCGTTTGGCCTTGGCCAGCTTGCCGGCAAGGTCGGGATGGGCGTTGAGCACCGAAAGCCGCTCGGTCTCGCTGGCGGACCGGAAGACACGGCAAAGCGCGTTGTGCAGGCCGCCTGAAGTGTCATGCGCCGGGCCCAGTTCCAATTCGTAGGCGCGTTCGGCGATCCAGGGCGAATGCTCGAACACGCCGCCGAAGGTATGAACGAAGGTCTCGAATTCCATCTTCGATGGGCTGAGCGCCGCCGGTTGATAAGGATTGACCTCTTGCCAGTGCTTGGCGATGTCGATGCGCCGCGCCAGCCAGACCTTGTCGTGCGACTTCACATAGTCGACGAAGCGCTTCAGCGCCGCCACCCGCCCCGGCCGCCCGACGAGGCGGCAATGCAGACCGATGTTCATCATGCGTGGCCGGCCGGCCTTGCCCTCGGCATAGAGCGTGTCGAAGCTGTCCTTCAAATAAGCAAAGAACTGGTCGCCCGAGTTGAAGCCCTGCGGCGTGGCGAAGCGCATGTCGTTGGCGTCGAGCGTATAGGGGATGATGAGCTGCGCGCCGCCCTCATGCTCGAACCAGTAGGGCAGCTCGTCGTCATAGGTGTCCGACACATAGTCGAAACCACCTTCTTCCGCCACAATCCGCACTGTGTTGATCGATGTGCGACCCGTATACCAGCCGGTCGGGCGCGCGCCGGTCACTTCGTAGTGCAGCTTGATCGCCGCCTCGAGGTCGCGGCGCTCATCTTCGGCGCTGTGGTCGCGGTAGTCGATCCATCTCAGCCCGTGCGAGGCGATCTCCCAGTCGGCTTCCTGCATGGCCGCCACCTGATCCGGCGAACGGGCGAGTGCGGTGGCGACGCCGTAGCAGGTGATCGGCACTTGCGACTCGGTGAACAGCCGCAGCAGCCGCCAAAAGCCGGCGCGGGCACCGTATTCGTAGATGGATTCCATGTTCCAGTGACGCTGGCCCATCCAGGGTGCCGCGCCGACGATTTCCGACAGGAAGGCTTCAGACGCCTTGTCGCCATGCAGGACGCAGTTCTCGCCGCCTTCCTCGTAGTTGACGACGAACTGCACGGCGACATGTGCGCCGCCAGGCCATTTCGGGTCCGGCGGATTGGCTCCGTAGCCGCGCATGTCTCTGCTGTAACGCATCGTCCCTCCCGCCGGGCATGGCCCGAAGTATGATCAGGATATCGAAAGGGTGCCTCTCGCATTCCCCCGAAAATTTTTGAAAGTGTTTTTGTCGCACTCCGCTCGACCGGGACTTATGCATCGCCTTTAATTGGCGCACAATTCACTGTTGATACTTGATCGTACCGGGCCAATTCGCTCGTACCGGAAATGGGAGGCGGCCAATGGCAGAAACGTCGAATGCCGATGGCGGGCGTCTGACGACCCATGTCCTCGACACGGCGACCGGCAAGCCGGCGGCGGGACTGTCGATCGCGCTTTATCACCTCGACGGCAAGGCGCGGACACATCTGAAGACCGTTGTCACCAATGCCGACGGCCGTTGCGACAAGCCGCTGCTCGCCGGCGCGGAGTTCCGCACCGGCGAATACGAACTGGTCTTCGCCGCCGGCGACTATTTGCGTCAGCAGGGGTTGAGCCTGCCGAAACCCGCCTTTCTCGATGTAGTACCAATCCGCTTCGGCATGGCCGAGCCCGTGCACTATCATGTGCCACTGCTGGTCTCGCCCTACGGCTACTCGACATACAGGGGGAGCTGAGGCATGGCCAAAATCAGCATCCGCAAAGAAATCCGCTTCATCCTCAACGGCAGGGACGTCGCGCTTTCGTCGGTGGCGTCAGACGCGACCCTGCTCGACTGGCTGCGGCTCGACCGTTCGCTGCGCGGCACCAAGGAAGGCTGCGCCGAGGGCGATTGCGGCGCCTGCACCGTGTTGGTCGGCAAGCTCTCGGCGGACGGGCTGGTCTATGAAAGCGTCAATGCCTGCATCCGCTTCCTCGGCTCGCTCGACGGCACACACGTCGTGACCGTCGAGCATCTGCGCGGCGTATCAGGCCAACTGCATCCGGTGCAGCAGGCGATGGTCGATTTCCACGGCTCGCAATGCGGCTTCTGCACGCCGGGCTTCGTCATGTCGCTCTATGGCCTGTGGATGAAGTCATCGAATCCGTCGAACGCGGATATCGAAAAGGCCTTGCAAGGCAATCTCTGCCGCTGCACCGGCTACGAGGCGATCATCCGCGCCGCGCATGCCATCTCCAGCTACGGTAAGGCGGCGGAGGATCCGCTGGCCGCAGAGCGCAAGGCGATCACCGAGAGGCTCGAGGCCCTGCATGACGGCGCCCGGGTCGAGATCGGTTCGGCCAAGGCGCGGCTGGTCGTGCCGGCCAACGTCGATGATTTCGCCGCCGTGCTGGACAAGGAACCCGGCGCCACCATCGTTGCCGGCTCGACTGATGTCGGCCTATGGGTGACCAAGCATATGCGCGATATTTCGCCGGCCATTTTCATAGGCAATCTCGACGGACTTTGCACCATCTCGGAAGACAAGGGCGTCATTTCGATCGGCGCCGGCGTCACCTACACTGACGCCTTCGCTACATTGGCGAAGCGTATCCCGGCGCTGGGGCCGTTGTTCGATCGCATCGGCGGCGAACAGGTGCGCAACATGGGCACCATCGGCGGCAACATCGCCAACGGCTCGCCGATCGGCGACACGCCGCCGCCCTTGATCGCGCTTGGCGCAAGTCTCACCCTGCGCAAGGGCAAGAAGCGGCGCTCGATTCCGCTGGAAACCTTCTTCATTGCCTATGGCAAACAGGACCGGCAACCGGGCGAATTCGTCGAGGCCGTGCACGTTCCGGTTCCGGCCAGGGGCACGAAATTCGCCGTCCACAAAATCACCAAGCGCCGCGACGAAGACATTACCGCAGCCCTCGGCGCCTTTTTCCTGACGCTGGCTAAAGACGGCACGGTGGCGGAGGTGCGCATCGCCTATGGCGGCATGGCGGCGACGCCGAAGCGGGCGTCCTCTGTCGAAAAAGCGCTGCTCGGCAAGCCGTGGACCGAACAGGCAGTTGAAGCGGCGATGGCCGAATATGCCAGGGATTTCACTCCGCTGACCGATATGCGGGCCTCGGCCGAATATCGCGCACTGGCGGCGAAAAACCTGCTGTTGCGCTTCTTTGCCGAGACCACGGATACCCGGGCACCATTCCAAGTGTCACGCAACGAGGCGGCATGATGAGCACCAATGCCAGTGAACAAACAGCCGAACGGTCGCGAGTAGCGTCCTTCTCCCCGTTCACGGGGAGAAGATGCCGGCAGGCAGATGAGGGGCGGCGCCGTCGTCGATCTTTGTCTGCAAGGCTGTCGACGTCGGCGCTGCCCCTCATCCGACCCTTCGGGCCACCTTCTCCCCGTGAACGGGGAGAAGGGAAAGGGCGCGCATGATGAACAAGCACGCTGCCCCCAACCTCAAGGCTGAAAAGATCGCCGGCGGCGTTGCCACCGATCAACGGCATGACTCCGCCCACAAGCATGTCAGTGGCACCGCCGTCTATATCGACGACATGCCGGAACCGGCCGGCACGCTGCATGGCTGCCTCGGGCTTTCCAGCGCCACGCATGCCACGATCGCCAGCATGGATCTCTCGGCGGTGCGTACAGCGCCCGGCGTTGTCGACGTGCTGACGGCCAGTGACGTGCCCGGCGAAAACGACATTTCGCCGACCGGCCGCCACGACGAGCCGGTGCTGGCCGACGGCAAGGTGCAATTCTACGGCCAGCCAATCTTCTGCGTCATTGCGCAGACCCGCGAGCAGGCGCGCCGCGCCACCAGGCTGGCCAAGGTCGAATACAAGGAATTGCCCTTCGTCACCGACATTGGTGCGCTCGATCCTAGGAAGGACAAACTCGTCACGCCGCCACTGACGCTGAAGCGCGGCGATGCCGCCACAGCCATCCGTCAGGCGCCGCGCCGGTTGAAGGGAAAAATGCGCGTCGGCGGCCAGGAACACTTCTACCTCGAAGGCCATATCGCCATGGCCATTCCGGGCGAGGACCAGGACGTCACCATCTATTCCTCGACCCAGCATCCGAGCGAAGTCCAGCATATGGTCAGCCACGCGCTCGGCGTGCCGAGCAACGCCATCACGGTGGAAATCCGCCGCATGGGCGGCGGCTTCGGCGGCAAGGAGACGCAGGGCAACCAGTTTGCCGCATTGGCCGCGATCGCCGCGAAGAAACACCATCGCGCCGTGAAAATCCGGCCCGACCGCGACGACGACATGATCGCCACCGGCAAGCGTCATGATTTCCTCGTCGACTACGAGGTCGGCTTCGATGACGAGGGCAATATCCTCGGCGTCGATTTCATGTTCGCGGCGCGCTGCGGTTTTTCGTCGGACCTTTCCGGCCCGGTGACCGATCGCGCGCTGTTCCACTGCGACAACACCTATTTCTGGCCGGCGGTGCATGCCCAATCGGCGCCGCTCTACACCAACACCGTCTCGAACACCGCGTTTCGGGGTTTCGGTGGCCCGCAAGGCATGGTCGGCGCCGAGCGCGTCATCGACGAGGTGGCCTTTGCCGTCGGCAAGGATCCACTCGAAATCCGCAAAAAGAATTTCTACGGCACCAGTGGTGATAGCGAGAGGGGCCGCAACATCACGCCCTACCACCAGACGGTCGAGGACAACATCATCCAGCGCATCGTCGCCGAGTTGGAGGAAAGCGCCAGCTATGCGCGGCGGCGGCGTGAGATATCGGCCTTCAACGCCAACAGCCGTTTCATCAAGCGCGGCCTGGCGCTGACACCGGTCAAGTTCGGCATCTCGTTCACCGCCACCCACTACAACCAGGCCGGCGCGCTGGTGCATGTCTACAC
>NZ_RZRK01000159.1:0-9718 GCF_003997835.1 Mesorhizobium sp. M7A.F.Ca.CA.004.12.1.1 | reverse complement strand
GAGGGGGGCGCCGTAGAGCGCCGGCCTTCGCCTGGATCGTTGGCGCCTCTGGTTTGGGACCAGAGGGTCGTGCAGCACTGAGGTCAGCAAGTTGACCTCCCGCACCCCCGCCATCTCCACCGACATCACCAACCTCTTCGCCACGCGCAACACGCACGCCGTCGAGGTCGCCATATTGCAGCCGGCGGACCCCTTCCTCGACATGGCCGGCGAGGATTTGCGCCGCCGCATCTTCCTGACCGAAAGCGAGACCGGCCAGACGCTGTGCCTGCGGCCGGAATTCACCATCCCCGTCTGCCTCGACCACATAAGCTCGCAGGCCGGCACACCCCGCCGATATTCCTATCTCGGCGAGGTGTTTCGACAGCGCCGCGAAGGCGGCAACGAGTTCTTCCAGGCCGGCATTGAGGATCTCGGTGACCGCGATACCGCTGGAGCCGATGCCCGCTCGGTAGCCGACGCGCATGCGCTGCTGTCGCTGGTGCTGCCTGGTCAGGCGCTGGCGATCACGCTAGGCGACCAGACCATTTTCGAGGCGGTTCTGGCTGCCCTCGGCCTGCCGCGCGGCTGGCGCATGCGCCTTGCCCGTGCGTTCGGCTCGGCGCCGATGCTTGAGACGGCTCTCGCCGATCTCGCCAACCCGCCGCGCAACGGCCAGCTTTCCGGGCCGGTCGCCGCCCTCGTCCTCGATGGTGATCTGGACGGTCTTTCCGCCCATATCGCCAGCGGCATGGAAGAGGCGCGCCTGTCGGCGTCCGCCGGACGCGCGCCGTCCGACATTGCCCGGCGGCTGATCGAGAAAGCCGAGTTGCGCAGCGTTCGGTTGTCGAGCGGGGCCTTTTCCGCGCTGAAGGATTTTCTGGCGATCGACGTTCCGCTTGATGGCGCGGCCCAGGCACTGGAGACCTTCGCCACCGGCGCCGGGCTGTCGCTCGATGTCGCGCTGGAAAAGTTCGCTGCCCGCGCCAAGGCGATCGAGGCGCACGGCTTGCCGGCCGATAAAATCCGCTACGACGCCGCCTTCGGCCGCCCGCTCGATTACTACACCGGCCTGGTTTTCGAAATCGCGGCCGACAATGGCGACCGGCCGCTGGTCGGCGGCGGCCGCTATGACCGGCTGCTGACCCTGCTTGGCGCGAAGACGCCTATCCCCGGCGTCGGCTTTTCCGTCTGGCTCGATCGCATCGAGGCATTGCGGGAGACGGCGCCATGATCACGCTGGCGATCCCGTCGAAAGGCCGACTGAAAGAACAGGCGCTGGAAGTACTGGCCAAAGCCGGCCTCGCCGTCAGCCTGCCCGGCGACGAGCGCAAATACCACGCCCGCGTCGAGGGCCTGGACGATGTCGAAGTGGTGTTCCTGTCGGCTTCCGAAATATCAGGGGAGATCGGCCAGGGCGCCGTCGATCTCGGCATCACCGGCGAGGACCTGGTGCGTGAAAACCTCGCCGACTGGGAGAGCCGCGCCGAAATCGTCGCCCGTCTCGGCTTCGGCAATGCCGATGTGGTGGTTGCCGTGCCGGACATCTGGCTCGACGTCGACACCATGGCCGATCTCGACGACGTCGCCGCCGATTTTCGCCAGCGCCATGGCCGGCGGCTGCGCATCGCCACCAAATACTGGCGGCTGACGCAGCAATTCTTCTCGCAGAAGCACGGCATCCAGGTCTATCGCATCGTCGAAAGCCTCGGCGCTACCGAAGGCGCGCCGGCGGCCGGTCTGGCCGATGTCATCGTCGACATCACAACCACCGGCTCGACGCTGCGCGCCAATCATCTCAAGGTGCTGGGCGATGGCCTCGTCCTGCGCTCGCAGGCCTGTCTGGTGGCGTCGAAGAAGACACGGGCGGCGGCCGATGAAGCGGTCCTGCGCGACATCGCGGCGAAGATGGCGGCTGCGGTCGGATAGGAATTATTTCCTTGACCGGTGAGGGCAGCTATGCTACATTTTTGCCCATGGTGCTGATTTGCGCCGGTGACCCGCCGCCCAGGCGGGTTTTTTCGTTTTGGCGCGCTTCGTCAGCCAACGCGAAGCTCCGAAGCATCGTTGACCGGATCGTTGCCCTTTCACGACCATCGGCGGGATTTCCTCCACTCCGGCAGGCTGATAGGCTCGGCTAATGCATGTCGCCCAAAGTGATCTCGGTTTTGGGAGAACGACATGCATAAAAACAAGGACCTAGAACGCGTCGCATGATTCTGTTTCAGCGCGACGCACTTAGTCCCGGGAGGAGAGAGCGATGCCGGTCAATCTCGACGAGCTGAAGAACGCCAGCAATCTGCGCGGACCCGGCGCGCGTGCTGGCGGTGTCTTCGTCGCACCCGTCGACAACAGGGCGCATGTCTCTGGCGAACGCAGCGTGCCGCTGCTCGACAAGACCATCCCCGCGCTGTTTTCCGACACCGTCAGCAAATACGGCACGCTCGACGCCGCTGTCTTCGTCGATCAGGACAAGCGCTTCACCTGGAGCGAACTGTCGGACACGGTGGACGCGCTGGCTGCCGGCTTCCTGGCACTGGGGTTGGCAAAGGGCGATCGCGTCGGCATCTGGTCGCCCAACCGCTGGGAATGGCTGGTGACGCAGTTCGCCACCGCCCGCATCGGCCTGATCCTGGTCAACATCAACCCCGCCTATCGGTTGACCGAGCTCGACTATGCGCTGAACAAGGTCGGCTGCAAGGCGCTGGTCACCGCTGCCAAGTTCAAGACGTCAGACTATCTCGGCATGATCGAGACGCTGGCGCCCGAGATCGCCAAGGCCACACCGGGCAAGCTCAAGGCGCAGAAACTGCCGGCGCTGAAGATCGTCATCCGCATGGGCGACGAGAATTCGCCCGGCATGTTCAATTTCGGCGACGTGCTGGCCATGGCCGGGCGTGACGAGCATGACAGCCTCGACCGCATCTCGGAGAAGCTGAAGCCGGGCGAGGCCATCAACATCCAGTTCACCTCAGGCACCACAGGAGCCCCCAAGGGCGCGACGCTGACCCACAACAACATCGTCAACAACGGCAATTTCGTCACTTCGGCGATCAAGCTGACCGTCGACGACCGGCTGTGCATACCGGTGCCGCTCTATCACTGCTTCGGCATGTCGATGGGCACGATGGGCTGCGTCACGAAGGGCGCCACGATGGTTTTCCCGGGCGAGGGCTTCGATGCCGGCGCGACGTTGAAGGCGGTGGCTCAGGAACGTTGCACCGGGCTCTACGGCGTGCCGACCATGTTCGTCGCCCTGCTGGATCATCCGGATTTTTCCGCCTTCGATCTCTCCAGCCTGCGCACCGGCATCATGGCCGGCTCGCCATGCCCGATCGAGGTGATGAAGAAGGTGGTGTCGCTGATGCATATGGAACAGGTGACCATCGCCTACGGCATGACCGAGACCAGCCCGGTGTCGTTCCAGAGCGGCGTCGACGACCCCTTGGAAAAGCGCGTCTCGACCGTCGGGCGCATTCACCCCCATGTCGAGGTCAAGGCGGTCGATGCCGATGGCGCTACCGTTGCGGTCGGCGTACCGGGCGAGCTTTGCACGCGCGGCTATTCGGTGATGAAGGGTTACTGGGACGACGACGACAAGACCCGCGAGGCGATCGACAGCGACGGCTGGATGCACACCGGCGACCTCGCCACCATAGACGCCGAGGGCTATTGCAACATCGTCGGCCGGGTCAAGGATATGGTTATCCGCGGCGGCGAGAACGTCTATCCCAGGGAGGTCGAGGAATTCCTCTACCGCCATCCAAAGGTCAAGGAGGTGCAGGTGTTCGGCATTCCCGACGCCAAATATGGCGAGGAGCTGTGCGCCTGGATCGTGCTCAAGCCCGGCCAGATCTCCACCGAGCAGGAGGTCAAGAACTTCTGCGCCGGCCAGATCGCCCATTACAAGATCCCCCGCCACATACGCTTCCGCACCGAATTGCCGATGACGGTGACCGGCAAGCCGCAGAAGTTCTTGATGCGCGAGGCGATGGTGGAGGAACTGGGGCTGGTGGCGCAGAAGACGGCGTGAACGGGTGAACGCTTCGATCTGTCGGTGCGCGAATGCAGCCACGGTTCGCAGCAGCGCGCAGGGGCTTGCATGAGCGGTTTCGGACGTTCGGTGACTTCGTATGCGATGCCCTTGGCCGCCTTGGTGATGGCTGTCGCCGTCAGAGCCGGCGGACTGTCGGCGGACGAAGGTTCGCTGAGCGCCAGGATACTCGTCGGAGCGCTTTCGAGTGCGATTATGTTCACCACCATTTTCGTGGTCCTCGACCACGCCGAGGCGGTGGCTCGGCGTGTAGGAGAGCCCTACGGCACATTGGTGCTGACTTTTGCCGTGACGGCAATCGAGGTGTCGATCATCGTTTCCATGATGCTGCATGGAGAGAACAACCCTACGCTTGCACGTGAGTCTGTCTTTTCAACAGTGATGATTGCATCCACCGGCGTCGTCGGCACCTGTCTCGCGCTTGGCGGCTGGCGTCATCGCAAGCAGGCAATTGTTCGACAAGGGACCAGCGCATATCTCGCGGTTCTGATCGCGCTGACCATCATGACGCTTATTCTGCCAACCTACACACAAGCTACGGGGCCGGGCACATTTTCGGCAGCTCAACTTGGCTTTGTGAGCGTGCTTTCGGTGCTGCTTTATGCAAGTTTTGTGTTCGCGCAGACTGTCCGCCACCGAGAAGACTTTGTCGAAGGGCAGGCCCACGGTGTTTCGCTGCGGACTGCCCCTCACGAAAGCGTCTTTGCCGGCGCATTGCTGCTTTTGATCGGGCTGATTGGCATTGTCATGCTCGCCGAGCAGGTCGCCGCAAGCGTCGAGGATACGCTCGTTGCCTATCAGGTGACCCAGGCTGACAGCATTGTGGGGGCATTGATCGCCGGGCTGGTTTTGATGCCAGAGGCCATTTCGGCGGTTCGCGCTTCACTCAACAATGAGCTGCAACGCGGTTTGAATGTCGCGATGGGTTCCGCTTGCGCCACAATCGGTTTGACAATACCGGCGGTCGCGGCCGCCAGCCTGCTGACGGGAAGAGGGTTAACCCTGGGGCTTCCAGCGACTGACACAGTGCTTTTGATTTTAGCGCTCTTCATATGCAATGTGAGTTTTAGCACTGAAAGAACAACATTCTTGACGGGCGCTGTCCATATCGTGGTATTTCTTACATATATATTTCTTATATTTGTACCATGAAAACTTGGCCCAGGCTGGCAATTAGATACAGTGGCGCGACTGGTCGTCAACGGACTGCTTGGGTTCTTCAGTCTGGAAGCCGACAGCGAACTGCAGCCCGTTGCCTGAGATGGCGTTTCCGCTTCCGCACCGAATTGCCGATGACCGTGACCGGCAAGCCACAGAAGTTCCTGATGCGCGAGGCGATGGTGGAGCAACTGGGGCTGGTGGCGCAGAAGACGGCTTGAGGGCTGGCTTCGCGGTGCGGCTGGGTTGCTTTGAGCCAACTGTCGACGACGGCGACGAGGTAATGACGTCTCAATCGGGCCGAGAGCGGACTGGCGGCTTTGGGCGGCTTCCGCACAAAGCTGCCGGCCGTGAGCCGTGACGCAGAAAGGCTCATTTGTCATCCGAGCGTCATTCCACGGCTTCCCGGAGTGGCTACTCGTATCGATCGTGGCGACGTACCCAGTCCATTCCCTCCTTCTCGTTGCGGCCTTTCGGCATGAGGTCGAGCATGGCGTAGGTGCCCATCATCACCTCAACGCCGCGCCCGTAGGTGGAGTAGGTGCGAAAGACCTCGCCCGCGTGCTTGAAGAAGGCGCTAACGCCGGGCCATTCCTCGCCGGTCTCCCGCCATGGGCGTTCCCCGTTGCTGCAAACATCGTCATTTCCGGTCCTCGGTCGAATTCGGCGTTTCCAACGGTTGCGATCCGGAAACGCTATTTCGGACGGAGGCCAGATGGGAGTTACAAGTGTGACGTGATTTCAATGGGGGCCGTCTGCAGAATGGCGGTTCACCGCGCGGCAAGCGAGATAGCTGTCATAAGCTGATCTATAGGCGGGCAGCGGCCCTATCATCCCGCGAAGTTGGCACAGTTGCCAAGAGGTGCCCGCGATCCGCTTTCCCACCGGCGAGAAGGGCCAGGTGTGCGGCTTCGACGGTGTGCTCGACAGCTCCGTGGACGCCCTGAACGTCCCACAGGGTCAAACTATCTGATCAAACTGACGCTTAACGAGGTCGCCGCAGCATCGGGATGAGCGTCGGCGACGAACCGACCTGGATCGCGCCGAGCGATTCGAAGCCGTGCCGCTGGTAGAATGATATGTTGCGCGGGTTCGAGGATTCCAAATAGGCCGGCGCGTGATCGCGGTCGCACTGCGCGAGTGCGTACGCCATCAAGGCATCGCCGTGACCTTCGCCTTGATGCGCCGGGTCGACGCCGATCAGGGGCAAGTACCAATGCGGTTCGGTCGGGTGGTACGTGGCCATCTGCTCGAATATGGCCGCGGTTTCAGGGGCGAGAGAGGATTCAACCGTGCTCTCGATCACGGCGCCAAGCTCTTCCTCGTCGGAATGCACGCCGGGCGGCAGCCACAGCGCCGTCCCGGCGTAGCCGTCGGTGCAAAAGGCGCTTCCGTTAGAGAATGCCCTGCGCCCGAACGCGCGGGCCATTCGCGGCATGGCTGCAAGGTACGGGTGTGCATGCGGCCAGGTCCACCGCGCCATAGGGTCCGCTGCAAACGCCAGCACGATTATCTCGACCGCTGAATCTTCATCGGCTGCGTCCATAACTCTCACTGTCGGCGACTTCACGCTGCCCTCCTGACGTAGGTGGTTCGACGAGGCGCCCGCGCCCGTTCTCAGCAACGCATCGTAACCCGGATGGAGTGGGAGCGATACCGGTTGCTGTCGGCTCAGCGGTTCTGGAAAAGCTGAAGCTGCCCGGATCGTGCTCAAGCCCGGCCAGATCGCCCGCGACAAGATCCAGCGCCACATCCGCTTCCGCACCGAATTGCCGATGACGGTCACCCGGCAAGCCGCAGAAGTTTTTGATGCGAGGCGATGGTCGAGGAACTGGGGCTCGTGACGCAGAAGAAGGCTTGAGGGCTGGCCTCGCGCCGACGTCGAGCCGTGAACTCGATTGGCGTCTAATATCGCTGGGTCGTCCAGGCTGACATTGCACTGCATTGGTTGGGCATCCGAGCATCGCACTGAACCCGGCCGCCAGCGGTGCTCGAATCCACCGGCAGCAGAAACTGCCGGTGGCACGGGTCATACGGCATCTGCCTCGTTTTGCGGGAACATGGCGCGACGTGATTCCGCATCGAGATCAGCCTTGAAGGTATGCCTTGCCTTCATGTCCAGGGCTCGCTGGACCGCAGGGCGCTTGGTCGCCTCGTCCATGAAGCGCACGACATTGGGATAGTCGCCAAGACCCTTCTCGCCGAATGCATATCCGGCGGAGGCGGCCCAGCCCCAAAGCGCCATGTCGGCGATCGTGTACTCGTCGCCGGCCAGATAGCGGGCCTTTCCAAGCCGACGGTCCAGAACCGCGTAGTGGCGCTCGAGCTCCTTCACGTAACGATTTTTCGCATAGGCGATATCTTCCGGCGCGTAATGCAGAAAGTGGATTGCCTGGCCGGAAAACGGCGATAGGCCCGTTGCCACGAACTGAAGCCATGACAGCATCAAAGCCTTGGCCTTCAGTTCGCCCGGAATGAATTTTCCGTGCTTCTCGGCGAGGTAGAGGAGGATGGCGTGGGAGTCGAATATCGTCACCTCCCCGTCAACCATCGCCGGCACCTTGCCATTTGGATTGATCTCCCTGAATTCCGGCGTGTGCTGCTCGCCTTTGAAGATATCGACCGGCGAGACGTCGAAGGGCAATTCCAGCTCTTGCAGCAGCACCGCCACCTTCATCGAATTCGGCGTGGCGTGAAAATACAGATTGAGCATCTTTTTCTGTTCCATCGTTGAACATCCACCCAGTCCGCCCGATCGGCGTCTGCTGATGTTGAGCGCCTGAAACATGCTGGCCTGCCCGCCACCACGCCAATCGATCTTGCGGATTGGTGGCATCGAGCCCGTTCATGGCAGGTCGGGCGATCGGACGGGTTTGGATTTTGACAAGTCCCAAACCCATGAACGCGATCGATTCGTCTCATCGTGAAACGCGATTTCTCGAGGCGCGCTCAGAGTTCTAGAGCGGTGACATCAACCGACCGAAAGGAACCAATCATGATCTCTCGTTCTCTAATGTCTGGCGTCGCAGCCATGATTCTCTTCAACATTGTATCGCCATCGATGGCCGGCAGCACGGCTCAGGGGATTTCGTTCGCCTCCGACCAGAGTTATCCGGAGAGCATGACATGGTCGGCCAGGCAGGACACCTTTATGGTCGGCTCGGTGCGTCATGGCCTGGTGGCCAAGGTCGACAAAACCGGGAAGTACACGGTGTTCGTGCACGATGCGAGGCTGGTTTCCACGGCGGGTCTGCTCGTCGACGACAAGCGCAACACGCTTTGGGTGACGAACTCCGACCCGGGCGTCGGCGATCGCACCGGTGCGGCGAGCAAGGGCAAGCTTGCGGCGGTGGCCACCTACGATGCCACGACCGGCCAGCCTCGGGCCTATTACGATCTCGGCAGCCTCAGCGAAGGTACGCATTTTGCCAATGACATCGCGCTCGATGCCGACGGAAACGCTTATGTGACCGACAGTTTTGCTCCGATCGTCTATCGGATCGACACAGCGGGCAAGGCGGCGATCTTTGCGCAGGATCCACGGTTCACGAATGGCGACGGCTTCAAGCTGAACGGCATCGCCTGGCACAAGGATGGCTATCTGCTCGTGGGCAAATACAATACGGGTGAGCTGTTTCGCGTCAGTATCGCCGACCCCCGCACGGTCGAACCGGTTAAACTGCCCGAGGCCCTCACGGGTGCCGACGGCATTCAGTTGATCGATGACCAGCACCTCATCGTGGTGCAGAACCTGGGCGCAGATCGCACCGTCGAACTGGTATCCGCCGACGGGTGGGCATCGGCGACGATTGTCCGGCAGGAGCGCAGCATCATGTCGATGCCGACGGCCGCGGCGATCTTGGGCGACGATGTCTACGTACTGAATTCGCGGCTCGACACGCTGTTCGATCCGGCTGCCGACAAGGTTGGCGACTACCTGCTTCAGAAGCTCTGATTGCACGGCATGTGGTAGCCGGAACGATTGCGTGGTGTTCGGCCACTACCCCTCGTGACCGCTGCGAGCGCTCTGTATCACCAGTTTGCGCAGCCATATGTGGGCGGGGTCGCTGCGCATTCGTGGGTGCCAGAACAGGTTCATGGCGAACGGCGAGAGCTCCAAGGGGGCTTCGAACAGATCGAGAACTTGAGCGAAGCGCCTCAGGAAACGCCGGGGCAGGGTGCAGATCAGATCGCTGTTTTCCAGAACGAGCGGGGCCAGTGCGTAGCTCTGGATGGAGACCGTCACATTGCGCGAGCGGCTGATCTCGGCAAGCGCGTCGTCGATCATCCCTGCAAAATGCCCGCCGCTCGTCGAAATGAGCAGATGGTCGAGGGCACAGAATTCGTCCAGGGTGATTGACCCCTTGCCACGCGGATGGCCGTGCCGCTGGGCGGTAACGAATTCTTCTTCGAACAGCTTCTGCCCGATCAGACCACTCGAACCGTCTTCCGCGGCTCCGATGAAGAGATCGATGTCGCCCTGCTCCAGATGCTCGACGATCCTCGGCTTGTTGGGCACCGTAAAGG
>NZ_RZRK01000158.1:0-9742 GCF_003997835.1 Mesorhizobium sp. M7A.F.Ca.CA.004.12.1.1 | reverse complement strand
ATCTCGGCCTATTCGCGCTATGCGGTGGCGGGGCCAGGTGCGGAAGCCTGGCTCGACCGGCTGCTCGCCTGCAGGCTGCCGAAGCCGGGGCGGGCCGGCCTGGCGCCGATGCTCGGTCATGACGGACGGCTGAAGGGCGACCTCACCGTCTTCAACTGGGGCGGCGGCAGCTATTGGCTGATGGGCTCCTACTATCTCCGGGAATTCCACATGCGCTGGTTCGAGAGCCATGCGGCTGAAGGCGTCACCGTCGGCGACCTCTCCGACACGATGAGCGGCTTCCTGCTGACCGGGCCGAACGCGCGCAAAATACTGGAGCGAACGACGCATCAGGATGTGTCCGGCGCAGCGCTGCCGTTCATGGCCTGCGGCACATTCGACATCGGCATGGTGCAGGCACGTGTGGCGCGGCTGTCTATATCAGGCGAGCTCGGCTTCGAAATCAGTTGCCCCGTGACCATGCATGCCACTCTGCGCGACACGCTGCTGGGCGCTGGCGAGGATTTGGGCCTTGCCGAAATCGGCTACTATGCACTCAATGCGCTGCGGCTGGAGAAGAGCTTCGGCATCTGGTCGCGCGAATTCACGCAAGGCTATACGCCGGGCCAGACCGGTCTCGACCGCTTCATCGCTTTCGGCAAGAGCGACTTCATCGGCCGCGAAGCAGCGTCGAAACAGCGGGAGGCCGGCAGCGGCCAATGCCTGGTGACGCTGGAAATCGATGCGCTCGACGCCGATGCCAGCGGCTTCGAGCCGGTCTGGCATCAGGGCCGGCGTGTCGGCTTCGTCACCTCGGGCGGTTACGGTTATACGATCGGCAAGAGCCTGGCGCTGGCGCTGGTCGACCGCGATTTCGCGGGCGAGGGCACCGCGCTCTCCGTGCATGTCGTGGGGGAGGAACGGCCGGCGCATGTCGTCGCGGCCTCGCCCTATGATCCCCTGGGCAAGGCAATGCGGCAATGAGGAGGATTTCCGATGGTCGATGACGCGGCACGGGACGGCAGGCGCGAGCGCCGGCGTGGACGCACGGGCGAGGCCGGCAGCGAAAGCAGCCGCCGTCCCAATTACCATTCGCTGAAGAACCCGTTCCTGCCACAGCCGATCTTTTCTGATGATCAGGTGGCCGCGATTCACGAAACGGCGCTGCGGGTGCTGGAAGAGCTCGGCATCAAGGTGCTGCTGCCGCAGGCGCGTGAGCACTTCGCCAGCGCCGGCGCGCTGGTCGATCCGGACACCGACATGGTGCGCATCGGCCGCGACATGGTGACGGCGGCACTCGCCTCGGCGCCGAGATCGATCCACGCTCACGCCGGTTCGCGCGCCCGCGATCTGACGCTGGAGCTCGGCTCGATGACCTTCCTCGCCGGATGCGGGGCGCCGAACGTCACCGATCTCGAGCGCGGCCGGCGGCCGGGAACACTGGCGGATTTCGAGGATCTCATGCGGCTGGTGCAGCATTTCGACGTGCTGCATATGCTGGGGCCCTGCATCGAACCGCAGGATGTCGACAACCGCTTTCGCCACTATGCCGTCAACCGCGCGCAGCTGACGCTGTCGGACAAGCTCCCGTTCGTCTTCGCGCGCGGCACGCCGCAGGTCGAGGACGGGTTCGAGATGATTCGTCTGGCGCGCGGCCTGTCGCAGGACGAGTTTCTGGCAAATGCATATTGCTACACCGTCATCAACACCAACTCGCCGCGCCAGCTCGACATCCCGATGGCGCAAGGCATCATCGATTTCGCCCGCGCGGGCCAAATCTCCGTCATCACGCCGTTCTGCCTGGCTGGCGCGATGGCGCCGATCACGGTCGCCGGCGCGCTGACGCTGCAGCATGCCGAGGCGCTCGCCGGGCTGACGCTGGCGCAGATCGTGCGGCCCGGCGCACCGGTCGTCTATGGCTCGTTCTCCTCCAATGTCGACATGAAATCCGGCGCGCCGGCCTTCGGTACGCCCGAGCACGTCAAGGCGACGCTGGGCGCCGGTCAGCTGGCGCGCTTCACCGGACTGCCGTGGCGATCGGGCGGCGGCAGTGCCGCCAACATCTCAGACGCGCAGGCCGCGCACGAGACGCAGTTCGCGCTGTGGGGCTCGGTGCTGGCCGGGGCGACGATGTGCATCCATGCCGCCGGCTGGCTGGAGGGCGGCCTCAGTGTCTCCTTCGAGAAACTGATCACCGACATCGAGGCGCTGCAGACGGTGGCTGAACTTTGTGCCGCGACGCCCGGCGACACCGATACGATCGGCTTCGAGGCGATCGCCGAGGTGCAGCCGGGCGGCCACTTCTTCTCGGCCGGTCACACCATGGCGCGCTACCGCACCGCCTTCTACGAACCGCTGGTGGCCGACTGGTCGAATTTCGGCAACTGGACGCAAAGCGGCTCGAAGACAGCGAGCGAGCGCGCCACCGGTGTCTGGAGGCGGGTGCTTGCCGATTTCGCGCCGCCGGCAACGGCTGCCGCCACATCAGGCGTGCTGGATGAGTTTATCGCACGGCGCACGGCAGAGGGCGGAGCGGCGCCAGTGTCTTAAGGCCGGCTATCGCTGATCGCCCTGGTTGTGGCGCGATCCGGAACCTGCAGCGCCTCCCGCGCATTCAAGGTTGCGGCCGGTGCACTGCGGCACCGGTGTGCTGTTTGAGGGGAGACGACATCGGCGGCCCTGCTGCCACCATCAATCGCTGTCGCGCGCCACCAGTTCCAGCGGCCAGACTTCGCGGATGATCCGCGGCCCCTCCGGGCCGGCGAAGGCGGGAAGCGACGCCAGCAGCATTTCAGCAAGCCGTTGTCCCATTGGCTCCAGCGCCGGGCGGAAGGCGGTCAACGCCGGGGAAAAATAGCGGCAGAGCGGCGTGTCGACGATGACGGTTACCGCCATGTCCTGGCCCGGCCTGATGCCCATCTCGGCCAGCGACTTGCAGCCGCCCAGCGCCATTGCATCATTGTTGAAGATGATGGCGGTCGGCGGGGCCTTGGAGCGCATGACCTGGGGCGTCACCTTGTAGCCGCCGGCCTCGTTGATGAAGCCGGACGCGATCAGCTCCGGGTCGACCTCGATGCCGTGCCGCCGCAAGGCCTTGCGGTAGCCGGCGAGGAACAGATAGCCGAAATTGAGGTCGAGCGACGGGCGGATAGCGGCGATACGGCGGTGACCGCGCGCCACAAGGCGGTCGACGGCGTCGGCGCCGGCCTTCTCGAAATCGAGGTCGAGGGAAGGATAGGACTTGGCCCCGGAGCGACTGCGGCCGAGCGTGGCGAACGGAAAGCCGGCTTGCGTGAGATAGTCGATGCGCTCGTCCTCGCGCCGCGTCCAGGCCAGCAGCACGGCATCGGCGCGGCGCGTCTCGACGACACGGCGCAGGCGCTCCTGCTGGTAGTCGCCCGGCGCGCCCATGACCACGGTCAGGTCGAGCCCGCTTTCGGCAAGCCTGGCCTGCAGCCCGATCAGAAACGGAATGAAGAACGGCTCGCCATATTGCTGGTCGCCGGGATGCGGCTGCAGCATGAAGGCGATCGAACGGGTGGCGCCTTGCCTCAGGCTGCGGCCGGACTGGTTCGGCGAATAGTTCAGCGTCCTGGCCGCCTCGAGCACGCGCTGGCGCGTGTCGGCATTGACGTCGGCGCGGCCGTTCAGCGCCCGCGACACCGTGCCGATCGATATGTTCAAGTGACGGGCAAGGTCGTGAATGCTGGACGCCAAGAGACTGTTCTCCCCCTTGCTTGGCTAGCACCGGTAGCCGCTCAGGCCAAGGCGGTAAGACGAATTTCGCCAAGGGCCGATTGACATTCTACGCCTTCGGGTGTGTTCTCGTAAACGTTTACGGAAAAACGTTTACGGTCCTGCCGTGGATGCCGTGACGATCGGTCTGGAGGGACCGAGCGGAGGAGGAGCGCTGGATGATCGATGTCGTCCTGGTCGGCTGCGGAGCGATGAGCAAGGCCTGGCTCGATGCCATCAGGCAGATCCACGGGCTCACCCTTATCGGCCTAGTGGATCTCGATGCCGACAGGGCACGGGCGAGGGCGCGCGAATACGACCTCACCAATGCCGTCATCGGCAGCAATCTCGACGCCGTGCTCGACCAGACCAAACCGCAAGCAGTGTTCGACGTGGTGGTTCCAGCTGCACGGCGCGAAGTCGCTTTTTCCGCCTTTGCCCACAATTGCCATCTGCTGACGGAAAAGCCGCTCGCCGACAGTCGGGAAAATGCGCGCGCCATCGTCGAGGCCGCGCACCGCGCCGGGCGCATCCATGCGGTCGTGCAGAACCGCCGCTATGTCGCCAATGTCAGGCGCATCCGCAGGTTCCTGGACTCCGGCGCCATTGGCACGCCTACCAGCATCCACGCCGACTTTTTCGTCGCACCGCATTTCGGCGGCTTTCGCGAGGAGATGGCGCATGTGCTGTTGCTCGACATGGCGATCCACACATTCGACGCCGCCCGCTATATGGTCGCCGGCGAGCCGGCCGGCGTCTATTGCCAGGAATGGGAGCCGGCCAATTCCTGGTACCGGCAGGGATCGTCGGCCAGCGCCGTCTTCGATCTCGGCCGCGGCAAGGTCTTCACCTATGC
Organism: Mesorhizobium sp. M7A.F.Ca.CA.004.12.1.1; assembly: GCF_003997835.1. Lineage (NCBI taxonomy): Bacteria > Pseudomonadati > Pseudomonadota > Alphaproteobacteria > Hyphomicrobiales > Phyllobacteriaceae > Mesorhizobium > Mesorhizobium sp. M7A.F.Ca.CA.004.12.1.1. The sequence continues at coordinate 5,172 of NZ_RZRK01000158.1, read as the reverse complement.
CGGGAGCTGGTGCGCCGCCGGCTTCCGCACCAGTTGGGAAAGTACATGGCGCATCGTCGCCGAGCGCGGCAGCCTGCTCTGGGACGGCAATGACGAGCTGAGGGCAGAAGCAGTGATGCCGGGCCGCGACGGAATGTTCGACAAAACCCAGCCGATCGCGGTGCCGCCGCTCGATGCGTCCGATCGCGTCGGCGGCCATCTCGGCATTCTCCAGGATTTCGTGCACGCCATCCAGACCGGCACCGAGCCGGAAACGCGCGGCGCCGACAACATCAAGAGCCTGGCCATGGTTTTTGGCGCCATCGAAAGCGCCGAGACCGGCCGCCGCGTGACAATCGCAGAGGACGCACAATGACGCCGAACCCGCTTCTCGACATCCGGATCGGCACCATGGTGCGGGCCAATCTCGACGACCCGGCGGCTTACGTCAAACAGATCCTGCCGCTCGGCTTCGAGAGCATCCAACCCTTCTTCTGGCAGACGCTTGGCGGCAAGGACCTGGCGCTTCTCGCCGGCCAGATCCGCGAGGCGATCGGCGATGCCGACGTCACCGTGTCCTCGCTCGGCGTGTTCGGCAATCCGCTGGAAGACGGCGAGGTCGATCGCGGCGTGCTCAAGGCCTGGGAGACCGTGATCGACAACGCGCATCTGTTCGGCACCTCGATGGTCAGCGGCTTCACCGGCCGCCTGCGCGGCAAACCTCTGCCGGACAGCCTGCCGCGCTTCAAGAAGGTCTGGGGACCGCTGGCCAAACGCGCCGCCGACAAGGGCGTCCGCATCGCGTTCGAGAACTGCGCCATGGACGGCAACTGGGCCGCCGGCGACTGGAACATCGCCCACAATCCGGACGCCTGGGAGCTGATATTCAACGAAGTGCCCGATGACAATCTCGGGCTGGAATGGGAGCCCTGCCATCAACTCGTCTATCTGATCGACCCGATGCCGCAGATCCGCAAATGGGCGCCGCGCATCTTCCACGTCCACGGCAAGGACGCGACGGTGCGTTGGGACGTGATCCGCGAGCATGGCGTGTTCGGCCGACTGCCCTTCGTGCAGATGCGCACGCCGGGTTTTGGCGACAGCGACTGGACGCGGGTGATCAGCGAGTTGCGGCTGGCCGGCTACAAGGGCGCCATCGACATCGAGGGCTGGCACGACCCGGTCTATCGCGGCGATCTCGAGATCACCGGCCAGGTGCGGGCGCTGGAATATCTGAAGCAATGCAGAGGAGGGGCCACCTACCTGCCGAACCCGATGTGAGGATCGGCCGGCGGGAGGAGCCGGCCGGGATGTCTGCAACGCACATTGCCGAAGCGAATGTCGAACTCCTCGCTTGCGAGGACAAAAAGGGAGGATAAGTGCATGAGCATGACGATGAGAAGGACAGTTCTGCGCTCGACCGTCGTGGCCGCCGCCACGATGCTTGCCGCTGCGATCTCCACCTTGCCCGCGCGGGCGCTCGACGCCAAATGGTGCAAGGACGTCCACATCCGCTTCTTCGTCGGCGGCGCCGAGGGCGACGCTTTCGGCACCATCGTCTACAATGGCGCCAAGCAGGCAGAGGCCGATCTCGGGCCGAAGGTCGACTACATCTTCTCCCAGTGGGACATCGAAAAGATGGTGCAGCAACTGCGTGAGGCCGTCGCGGTCAAGCCCAACGGCATCGCCATGATGGGCCACCCGGGCGACGCGTCGATCATGCCGCTGGCCGAACAGGCGCACAAGGACGGCATCAAGATGATGTACCAGAACGTGCCGGTGCCGAAGGTGGTGGAAGCATTCGGCGGCGGCTATGTCGGCGCCCAGCAGGAGCAGCAGGGCCGCGCGCTCGGCGCCGAGGCGTTCAAGCTGGGCAAGCTGAAGGCCGGCGACAAGGCGATCATGATCGGTCCGTTCGAAAACGAAAGCCGCGGCGCGCGCGAGCGCGGCACGGTGGCGGCGCTCAAGGACGCTGGCGTCGAGGTCATCCAGTTGTCCTCTCCGCCGAGCGGCGAATGGGCGTCCGATCCCAATCTGGCCATTCCGGTGATTACCGCGGCGCTGCTCAACAATCCCGACGTCAAGGCGGTCGGCTATCCCGGCGGGCAGATGCTCGGCAATGTATCGACCTACATGCAGGCGGCCGGACGCAAGGCGGGCGAGATATTCAATTTCGGCTTCGACACCAGCCCGCAGATCGTCGAGGGCTTCAAGGGCGGCTGGGTGCAATTGACCGCCGACCAGCAGCCGTTCCTGCAGGGCTATCTGCCGATCCTCAGCCTCTGCCAGCAGGTTGTTCTGGGGCTGGCGCCGATGAATGTCGACACCGGCGCCGGTTTCGTCACGCCCGAAAATTACGAGATCGTCGCTGAGCTCGCCAAGCAGGCGCTGCGCTGACCTCCCAAGCCGCCGGCCGGGATCTCAGGCCCCGGCCGGCGGGACCGCTGGCGACGAAGCCGGCAACAGACAATCAAGCGAGGATCCGATGGCAGAACGCCTCATCGAACTGCGCGACATCAGCAAGTCCTATGGCCAGGTCTATGCGCTGGGCGGGGTCAATCTCAGCGTCGACCGCGGCGAGGTCGTCGGCCTGCTCGGCGACAATGGCGCCGGCAAGTCGACGCTGATCAAGATCCTCTCCGGCGTGGTCAAGCCGACCAGCGGCGAAATCCTCGTGCGCGGCAAGCCGGTGACCGGGTGGAGTGCGGCGCGTTCGCGCGAGGCCGGCATCGAGACGGTGTTCCAGGACCGGGCGCTGGCCGTGCAGCAGACCATCGTTCGCAACATCTTCATGGGCCGCGAACTGACCGGCTTCATGGGCTTTCTCAGGGTCAACAAGGAGATCGAGGAAGCGAGCCGGCTGATGCGCGAGATCGGCTTCACCTCGAAAGTGTTCACGCCGCAGTCGATCGTCGGCCAGCTTTCGGGCGGCGAACGCCAGGGCGTGGCGATCGCCCGCGCCATCTACAAGCAGGCCGAGCTGATCGTCCTCGACGAGCCGACGACGGCGCTGTCGCTGACCGAAACCGCCAAGGTGTTCCATTTCGTGCGCCAGGTGCGGGCGAGCGGCCGCTCGATCCTGTTCATCGGCCACAACATCCATCATGTCTTCGACATCGCCGATCGCTTCGTCGTGCTGGATCGCGGCAAGGTCGCACTGACGACCGACCGCAGCGAGGTCAAGTCGGCCGAAGATCTCATCAACTTCATGGAAGAGGTCGCGCATCCCGGCGGATTGGCCGGACTGCACGATGCCGGCGACGCGGAGCAGAGAGCACGATGAGCAAGACCATGGAGCCAGATCTGCACGAGCCGTCCGCCGGCATTGCCCGCCCCAGTGCCCAGAAAGAGTGGAAACACCCTTCCGATCACTGGATGCGCGGCTTCATCCTCGACAACCGTGCCGCGCTCGGCACGCTCGCCGTGTTCATCGTCATGATGACGGTGTTCATGATCGCCAACCCGACCGTCTTCACCACCTGGTATCTCTACCGCTCGGTGCTGACCACGCTCCCCGTTGCGCTGTTCGTGGTGGTGCCGCTGGTCTTCGTCGTCACCTGCGGTGAGATCGACCTGTCGTTTCCGGCGACGATGGGTTTTGCCTCATGGGTCTTCGCGCTGGTCGTGCAGGCCGGCTACAATCCGTTCCTCGGCATCGCCGCCGCACTCGTCACCGGCATGCTGCTCGGCTTCCTGGTCGGGTCGCTGGTGGTCTATGGCGGGCTGTCGTCGCTGATCGCGACGCTCGGCATGAATTTCCTGCTGCGAGGCCTGATCCAGATCATCAACGAAGGCAAGTCGATGGCGCTGACCAGCCTCAGCGACAGCTGGGCCTATACGATCTTCTCCAGCCAGCTCCTGGGCATTCCGGTGCAGATCTTCTGGGCCATCGGCTTCGTCGTGCTGTCGGCGATGCTCTACAACCGCCACCGCTTCGGCGCGCAGGTGAGGGTGGTCGGTGACAATCCCGACAGCGCCCAGCAGATGGGCATCGACGTCAAGCGCGTGCGGGTGAAAGTGTTTGTCTTCGTCGGCATCGGGGCCGCGATCGCCGGCACCTTCTCGGTGATGATCAACTTCACCTGGTTTCCGACCGCCGGTGATGGCTATCTGCTGCCGGTGCTGGCCTCGGTGTTCGTCGGCGGCACGCCGACCTGGGGCGGCATCGGCACCGTGGTCGGAGGCGCCATCGGCGCTGTCACCGTGTCCTTCATCCAGACCGGCGTCGTGGCGGCAGGATTGAGCGGCTTCTACGTGCAGTTCTTCAACGGCCTAATCATCATCCTGTCGCTGCTCGGTCATAAGTGGAACCAGGCGCGGTATCGGTGAGGGTTTCGTTGGAGGATCGCATGCCTTGACGATTGGCGCCGGCGCTCATCGTTTTCGTCATCCACGGGCGAAGCAAGGAGCGTAGCGACGCAGCGCAGACCCGAGGATCCATGCCGCAACTTCAACGCGTCACTACGGTGCAGAATTCTGCTCCGCTGCACTCCACGGCCAAGGTCACGGCATGGATCCTCGGGTCTCCGCGACGTCGCTTCGCTCCTGCTCCGCCCGTGGATGACGAAGGTGGGAGCTGTCCGCGGGAAAACGCCATCTTCACACCGCCGCGACAAACCCGTCCAGAACGCGTTTCTGGCCGGCCTTGTCGAAGTCGATGGTCAATTTGTTGCCTTCGATGGCCGAGATGTTGCCGTTGCCGAATTTCTGGTGGAAGACGCGGTCGCCGACGTTGAAGGGCGATGGCTTGTCGGCGACGGATTTGGCGACCAGTTCGCCATCGATGGTGCGGCCCTTGACCGAGGTGCGGCCGGCGCCGTAGCCGCTGTCCGTCTCGCCATAGCCGATGCGCTCGACCTGGTGGCCGGAGCGCGAGCCCCAGTTGCGGTCGGTCGCCTCGGTGCGGTTGGCCTGCGCGCGCTGCCAGCCCGGCGTTGCATAGGTGTTGGAGAAGGCGCCGGATTTTTCGGTATCGGCGCCGACATTGTCGAAGCGCGAGGCGCCATAGGGGTTTTGCCGTCCCGCGCCCTGGCCGCCGCGACCGGAGGCAAAAGAACCGCCGCCATAGGAATTGCCGTAGCCGCCATAGGAGTTACCGCTTTCGGCGACTTCGACATGGGCTTCCGGCAGTTCGTCGAGGAAGCGTGACGGGATGGTCGACTGCCACAGGCCGTGGATGCGGCGGTTGGAGAC
>NZ_RZRK01000157.1:0-9758 GCF_003997835.1 Mesorhizobium sp. M7A.F.Ca.CA.004.12.1.1 | reverse complement strand
GTCGTGGCATTGTGTCCGCCGATCTCGATCGTGCCGGAATCCGGCCGTTCCAGCCCGGCGATCAGCCGCAGCGTCGTTGTCTTGCCGGCCCCGGTCGGCCCGAGCAGCACGACGAATTCACCATCTGCTATGTGCAGGTCGAGGCCGTCGACGGCGACATGGTCGCCGAAACTCTTGGTCACGTTCTTGATGTGCACCTCAGCCATGCTGGGCCCTCCGCTCCGAGGCGACATCGTGGATCGCGGTTCTCACCGCGCGGCCCGATCCCTTCTCGAACAGCGACAGGCGCGCGCTGCTCAGCGTCAGGCCGACATGGTCGCCGGTGGAGAGCCGGATTTCGGCCGGCACGCGTGCCTTGATGATACCGTCCGCCGTTTCGACCGCGACGATCTGCGTGGTGCCGAGATATTCGGTGCCATAGATGGCGCCGCGCAGCTTGGAGGCGTCGTCGAAGCGTATGTGCTCCGGGCGGATGCCAAGGGCCATGTCGCTGGGTGCGATGTCCTCTCGTACCTCCGGCACCGCGACCTTCGCACCTTGCACGATGATCTCCCTGGCGCCTTTGGCCAGCCCGCCGCCAAAACCCAGAAAATTCATCGGCGGGGAGCCGATGAAGTCGGCGACGAACATGGTTGCCGGGCGGTCGTAGATTTCGCGTGGGCTTCCGAACTGTTCGATGACGCCATGGTTCATCACCGCGATCTTGTCGGCCATCGACATCGCTTCCATCTGGTCGTGCGTGACATAGACCGTCGTGGCACGGATGCGGTTGTGCAGTTCGCGCAGTTCATGGACCATCAAATCGCGGAATTCGGTGTCGAGCGTGCCGAGCGGCTCATCCATCAGGAAGCACTTCGGCCGCCGCACGATGGCGCGGCCGAGCGCGACCCGCTGGCGGTCACCACCGGCAAGTCCGGAGACGGATTTGTTGAGCAGATGATCGATGCGCAGCAGTTTTGCCGTTTCCTCGACACGGGTGCGGATCTCGGGCGATGGCATGCCTTGCGCCAGCAAGGGGAAGCCGATGTTCTTGCGCACATTCATGTGCGGATAGAGCGCGAACAGCTGGAAGACGAAAGCGATGTCGCGCTCGCGGGCCCGCAGCATGGTGACGTCGTCGCCGCCGAGCAGGATCTGGCCGCCGGTCGGCAATTCGAGCCCCGCGATCATGCGCAACGTCGTCGTCTTGCCGCAGCCCGACGGCCCGAGCATGACGAAGAACTCGCCATCCTCGACGACGAAGTTAGAATCCTGCACGGCGACGAAATCGCCGAAGGCCTTTCTCAGGTGCTGGACGCGGATTTCGGCCATGATTATTCCGGGAACTTGGAGACGATGATGAACATCACGGTGCCGGCGAGCATGGTGATGAAGGAGTAGGTGTAGAGCGACAGCGCGAAGGGCTGGAACAGCATCAGGAAGCCGATGGCGATCAGTGCCGTGGCGATGTTCTCCATCAGCCCGCGCCTGGCCCAGGCCGGCCAGCGCGATTTGCGTTTCTCAGGCTTGGTCATGCTCATTTACGCACCGCGCCGAAGGTGATGCCGCGCAGCAATTGCTTGCGGAGCAGAATGGTGAAGACCAGGATCGGCACCAGGAAGATCGTCGTGCCGGCCGCGACCGCCGGCCAGTCCTGGCCGCCTTCGCCGATGATGGTCGGGATGAAGGGCGGCGCGGTCTGCGCGGTGCCCGAGGTCAGGAGTGCCGCGAACGCGTACTCGTTCCAGGCGAAGATCAGGCAGAAGATCGCGGTCGCTGCAATGCCGGTCGTCGCTTGCGGCAGCACGGTGCGCCAGAAGGCCTGCAGCCGCGTATAGCCGTCGATCATCGCCGCCTCTTCGTACTCGCGCGGGATTTCGTCGATGAAGCCTTTCAGCAGCCACACCGCCAGCGACACGTTGACGGCCGTGTAGAGCAGGATCATGCCGAGCGCGGTGTCCGACAGGCCAAGCTCGCGGTACATCAGGTAGATCGGAATGGCGACGGCGATCGGCGGCATGAAGCGCGTCGACAGGATGAAGAACAAAAGGTCGTCGGCGAGCGGCACCTTGAAGCGCGAGAAGCCATAGGCCGACAGCGTGCCGAGGAACACGGCGCAGAAGGTCGAGCCGAAGGCGATGATCAGCGAATTGACGAAGCGCGGCAGGAAGTTGGACGGGCCGGCGATCACCATGTTGCGCTTGCGCGTGGTCTCGTCGCAGAAGCCTGTCGCCGGCCCCAGCGAGTTGATGTATTCCGGCGTCTGACGGGTCCGCGTCGTGAACAGATTGCAGTAGCCTTCGAGGCTGGGCTGGAACAGGATCTTGGGCGGATAGGCGATCGAATCCGGCGGCGTCTTGAAGCTGGTGGCGAAGATCCACAGCAGCGGCACGATCGAGATCAGTGCGTAAAGCACGATGATCGTGCCGGCGATCCGTTTCGAGTTGCTGCTCGGTGCGACGACCGAATGGGCTGTGGTCAGGCTCATCTCTGCTTCACCTTGTTCAGCGCCTTGACGTAGATGTTGGCGAGGCCGAACACCGCCACGAAAAGAATGATTGCGAAGGCCGAGGAATAGCCGGTGCGCCAGCTCTCGAAAGCCTGCCTTTTCAGCGTGATCGAGGCGACCTCGGTGGTCGAGCCCGGCCCGCCGCCGGTCAACAGATTGACCATGTCGAACATCTTGAAGTTCTCGATGCCGCGAAACAGCACAGCCAGCATGATGAAGGGCAGCGCCATCGGCAGCGTGATCGACCAGAATTGCCGCCAGTTGGAGGCGCGGTCGACCTCGGCCGCCTCGTAGATGTATTCGGGGATGGAGCGCAGGCCCGCGAGGCAGATCAGCATCACGTAGGGTGTCCACATCCAGGTGTCGACGATGATGATCGACCAGGGCGCCAGCGACACGTTGGAGAGCATCTGGATATCGGTCGGCGGGATCCTCGTGACGAAGGATATGGCGTAGGCGAACAGGCCGATCTGCGGCTCGTAGAGGAAGCGCCAGAAATTACCGACCACCGCCGGCGACAGCATCATGGGCACCAGGATCAGCGTCGTCCAGAAGGCGTGGCCGCGGAACTTCCTGTCGATCAGCCAGGCCAGGGTGAAGCCGATCAGCGTCTGCAACAGGATGGTCCAGAACACGAAATGCGCCGTCGTCTGCATGGCGATCCAGATATCCTTGTCGCCGAGGATGCGCTGGTAGTTGGCAAAGCCGAGGTTCTTCACCACCTCGTTCGGGCGGTTGGCGCGGTAGTTGGTGAACGACAGATAGATCGCCCAGAACAGCGGAAAGATGTTGATGGCCAGCAGCAACAGGATCGTCGGCGAGATGAACAGCCAGGCGAGGCCCTTGTCGCTGATGCCCCGGACCTTGCGGGCCAACGGCTCCGGAGTCGCCTGGGCAACGTTCTCCGCGGTCCGATTGAGCATGGTGAGTCCTGCTTCGGTCACTTGGTCGTCTCTGTCATGGAATTTATCTGAACTGCGTCCCGTGCCAAGGGCGGCACGGGACGCATGGGTCGAGCTCGGGAGGAGCCGGGTTACATCTTGCCCCAGTTACATCTTACCGTCGTCCTGGAAGACCTGCGTCCAGTCCTTGACCAGGCCGTCCAGCGCATCCTTGGCCGAACCTTGGCCGGCGACGACATAGTCGTGGAAACGCTTCTGCGAGGCCTGCAGCAGCGGGGCGTAGCTCGGCTCGGCCCAGAAGTCCTTCACGATGGCCATCGAGTCGAGGAAGGTCTGCGCGTAGGGCTGGCTGGCCGGGAAGCCCGGGTCCTTGACCACCGCGTTGAGGCAGGAATAACCGCCGAGCGACCACCATTTGGCCTGCACCTCCTTGTTGGCGAACCACTTGATGTATTTCAGCGCCGATTCCTGCTTGTCGGAATAGGACACCACTGAGATACCCTGGCCGCCGAGCTGGGCGAACTGCTCGCCGTCAGGCCCCTTCGGGTTGACGAAGTAGCCGATCTTGTCGCCGCCGACATTCTCGTCCTTCTGCAGGCCTGGCCATGTGAAGGCGAAGTTCATGTGCATCGCCACCTGGCCGGATTTGAAGGCGTCGACCCCTTCGCCCATATAGCTGTTCGAGGCACCCGGAGGCGTGCAGCAATCATAGAGCGCCTTGTAGAACTCCAGCCCCTTTACCGATTTGTCGGAGTTGACGAAGCCTTCCATTTCGTAGGGCTTTTTGGGGTTTTCGTACTGGAAGCCATAGCTGTAGAGCACGTCCATGGCGCCCATGGTGATGCCTTCCGAGCCGCGCTCGGTGTAGATCGAGGCGCCGTAGACGGTCTTGCCGTCGATCTCACGCTTCTGGAAGAACTCGGCGACCTGCTTCAACTGGTCGAAAGTGGTCGGCGGGCCGAGATCCCAACCGTACTTCTCCTTGAATTCCTTCTGCAGTTCCGGCTTGGAGAACCAGTCCTTGCGATAGGTCCAGCCGACGACGTCGCCCATGGCCGGCAGCGCCCAGTAGTTCGGCGTGTTCTTCGGCCATTCCGAATAGCCGACGACGGTTGCCGGCACGAAATCGTCCATGCTGATCTTCTCCTTGTCGAAGAAGTCGTTCAGCTTGACGTAGTGGCCGTTCTCGGCAGCGCCGCCGATCCACTGGCTGTCGCCGATGATCAGGTCGCACAATTTGCCGTGCGAGTTCAGCTCGTTGAGGAAACGGTCGGCATAGTTGGTCCATGGCACGAACTCGAATTTCATGCCGATGCCGGTTTCCTTGGTAAAATCCTTGGACAGTTCGACAAGCGCGTTGGCCGGGTCCCAGGCGGCCCAGCACAGCGTCAGGTCTTCAGCGTGCGCGACGTTCGAGACGGCTGTCGACGCTGTGATCGCCGAGGTCAGTCCCAACGCCAGTTTCAAGCTCGATTTCATGACTTCCTCCCATTTGCGAAACGCGCCCGGATGACGGTTTCAAAAAGCCCTCAACCCCTCTCCTCAGGGGCCCAAACATGGCTGCGCGGTTATGCTGCGGATGTTTAGTAATTTGTTTAGTGATGCAATTTTTACTAAACAAAGCAAGCGAATTCGTTGCTGCGCCGCAGCATGCTTATCGCGATGTCTGAAAACGTTGGAGAAGCGCGGCTCGCTGGTCGGCTTACCGAAGCTGTTCAGGCCGATTGTGACCAGGACGTGGGGTCGCCTCGGCTTCTCAACCGACCCTTCTGGTGCTCACCATCACCTTCCGGATCGGCGGTGCCGGCGGCAGCAGCATACGGATATCGGCGAACGGGAACGACGGTTCGAAGCGGAAGGCTTCGGCCGAGGAGCCTTGCGCGCCGTTGCACTGGCCGGCGCGAAAGGCGTTCTGTGTCCGCGCGATGTCGACGAAGCGGTCGGGATCCTGCGACTGATGCATTCGGATCGCCTCGGCCTTGACGTCGGCATGGGCGGAAATGTCGACATAGTGCGTCGGCGAAAAACCGGTGCCGCCCATCGTGTCGGCATGCAGCACCGGGACGGCGAAAGACGCCGCGATGCGCACGCCGTCCGACAACGCGCGATGGTCGGCGTGATAGTCGTTGGGCGCATGCGTGATCACCAGATCCGGGCCGGTTTGACCAATCAGTGCTTTCAGAGCTCCGATCAGCGCTGCATCGGCCACCAACTCGCCGTCCGGGAAGTCGAGGAAGCGTGGCATTGCGCCTACCAGCGCAGCCGCGGCCGTTGCTTCATCGCGACGGACACGAGCGAGAACAGCGGGATCACTCGTGCCGCCCCTGGCACCATCCGTGGCCATGGCAAAAGTGAGCTCTGCGCCTTGCGCGGCATAGGCGGCCATCGTACCGAACATGAAGATCTCGATGTCGTCCGGATGGGCACCGAGCGCCAGGATTTTCAAATCACTCTCTCCCCGGAACTGGAACAACGTGACGAACGGAATCCTGCTCGCCCTGATCGCCTACGCAAGCTATTCGGGCAGCGATGCCGTTGTCAAAAGCCTGGGCGGTCAACTCACGATCTTCGAGATCGGCTTTTTCATAACTTTGTTCGCGGGCTTCTTCCTATTCTTCACGCGACCTGCGGGCGAACGCTGGCGCGATTTCTGGCGCACCAAAAGACCATGGGCGGTGCAGGCGCGCGCCTGGGCGGGCATCGCTTCCGGCGTGCTCAGCGTCTACGCCTTCACCACCATTCCTCTGGCCGAGTCCTATGCGCTGATCTTCCTGGCGCCGCTCTGCGTCACCATTCTCTCCACGGTGATCCTCAAGGAGAAGGTCGGCCCCTGGCGCTGGCTGGCGGTGGTCGCCGGTTTTGCCGGCGTCATGCTGGTGGTGCGGCCTGGCTTTCGCGAACTCAATCTCGGCCATCTTGCCGCCTTCGGCGTTGCTTTCCTCGCGGCCACCAGCGTCATCCTGATGCGCTCGCTGGCGCAGCAGGAAAAGCGCACCACCATGCTCGGCGTGCTGGTCGGTTGCGGCCTGCTGTTCAACGGCATCGGTGCCGCCGCCACCGCCTTTACTGTTCCCAGCGGAAAGCAGTTGCTGTGGCTGGCAATGGCCGGTGCCTTCACCGCGGGTGGACAATTCCTGCAGCTGCTGGCCATGAAATACGCGCCCGCCAACCGCGTCGCGCCGACGCATTATTCGCAGATCGCCTGGGCGGTGATCCTCGGCGCGTTGTTCTTCCGGGAATATCCGGACGGGCTGTCGCTGGTTGGCCTGGCGGTCGTTGGCGGCGCCGGCCTTTTGACCATGGTTCGTGAGGAAGCGCGGCTGGGCACCGTGCGCTGGAACCCGTTTTCGCGCACCCGGCTTTAAACCGACTCTGGTTGCGCCTTGGCCGTAACCGCTGATATGCGGGCGCCATGACCACAAAACCCCTGCCGGAGCTTCCTGTATCCGCCGTGCTGCCGGCGCTGACGGAAGCGCTCGGCGATGGCAACAGCGCCGTGCTGGTGGCGCCGCCGGGCGCCGGCAAGACGACGCTGGTGCCGCTGGCGCTGCTTGACGCGCCTTGGCTCGGCGCCGGCAAGATCATCCTGCTTGAACCGCGCCGGCTCGCCGCCCGCGCCGCCGCCCGCCGGATGGCTGAATTGCTTGGTGAGGAACCTGGCGCCACCGTCGGCTATGCCATGCGCATGGAAAACCGCATGTCGGCAAAGACCAGGATCGTGGTCGTCACCGAAGGCGTGCTGGCGCGCATGATCCTCGACGATCCCGAACTGCCCGGTGTTTCGGCTGTCATTTTCGACGAATTCCACGAGCGCTCGCTCGACGGCGATTTTGGTCTCGCTCTGGCGCTCGACGTCCGAGGGGCGCTCAGGCCGGATCTGCGCTTGGCAGTGATGTCGGCGACGCTCGACGGCGCGCGTGTCGCCAAACTCATGTCGGGCGCGCCGGTCGTCGAAAGCGAGGGTCGCGCCTTCCCCGTAGACATCCGGTATGACGAACGCCCCGCCGGCATCGCCATCGAGGACGCGATGGCCAAGGCGATCCGCGCTGCCCTTGCCGACGAGAGCGGCAGCGTGCTTGCCTTCCTGCCCGGCCAGCGCGAGATCGAGCGCACCGCCGAACGGCTGGCCGGCAAGGTCGGCACCGATACCGACATCGTCCCGCTCTACGGCATGCTCGACGGCAAGGCGCAGGACGCGGCGATCAAGCCGCCGCCGGCCGGCCGCCGCAAGGTGGTGCTGGCCACCTCGATCGCCGAAACCTCGATCACCATCGACGGCGTGCGCGTCGTCATCGATTCGGGCCTGTCGCGGCTGCCGCGCTATGAGCCGGCCAGCGGCCTCACCCGGTTGGAGACCGTGCGCGTCAGCAAGGCTTCCGCCGACCAGCGCGCCGGCCGTGCCGGGCGCACGCAGCCAGGCGTCGCCATCCGGTTGTGGCGGGCCGAGCAGACGGCTGCACTCCCCGCCTTCACGCCGCCGGAAATCCTTGAGGCCGATCTGTCCGGACTGCTGCTCGATTGCGCTGCCTTCGGCGTTGCCGATCCGGCAGGGCTCGCTTTTCTCGATCCGCCGCCTGTTCCGGCCCTTAATGAGGCAAGGGGGCTACTACGCGCGCTGGATGCCATCGACGACACGGGGCGCCTGACGGACGCGGGTGCAGCGATGCGCAAGCTCGCCCTGCCGGTGCGGTTGGCGCACATGGTTGCCGAGGCAGCCGGCAGCGGCCATGCCTTCGAGGCGGCGATGCTTGCCGTGCTGCTCACCGAACGCGGCCTTGGTGGCGACGGCGCCGATCTGGAGCGGCGGCTGATGCGTTTTCGCGGGGAAAAATCGCCACGCGCTACAGCCGCCAAGCAGCTCGCCGAACGGCTGGCGAGGCAGGCTGGCGAGGCGAAGGGCAGCGAAGCTGCGGCAGCCGGTCCCCTGCTCGTCCACGCCTGGCCGGATCGGGTGGCGAAGGCGCGCGGCGAGCGTGGCCGTTTCGTGCTGGCCAACGGCTCCGGCGCCATGCTCGACGCCGCCGATCCGCTGGCGGGCGAGCCGTTTCTGGTCGTCGCCGACCTGCAGGGCAAGGCACAGAATGCACGCATCACGGCGGCGGCAGCGATCGGCGAGGACGATGTCCGCGCCGCGCTGGCGGACAGGATCGAGGTCCGCCGTGAAACGAGCTTCGACCGCGACAAGCGCGCCGTGCGCGTCCGCGAAACCGTGCGCCTTGGCGCCATCACGCTTGCCGAGCGCATGCTGCCGCCGCCAATCGGTGCTGACGCCGACCGCGACGTCCTCGATGCGGTGCGCCAGCACGGGCTGTCGCTGCTGACCTGGAGCAAGGAGGCGCAAACGCTGCGCCAGCGGCTTGGCTGGTTGCATCGAGGCCTTGGCGCGCCCTGGCCCGACATGGCGGATGACGCCCTCATCGAGCGCCTCGACGACTGGCTGCTGCCTTACCTGTCCGGCGCGGCATCCTTTGCCGCCATCGATGCGGGCGTTGTCTCGGCCGGGCTGGCCAGCCTCGTGCCACACGATCTGCAGCGCAGGATCGATACGCTGGCGCCGACCCATTTCGGTGCTCCGTCGGGCAGCCATGTGCCGATCCGCTATGACGGCGAATGGCCGGTGCTGGCGATTCGCGTGCAGGAGCTGTTCGGCCTCGACCGCCATCCTTCGATCGCCAATGGCGCCGTGCCGCTGACGCTCGAACTCCTGTCGCCGGCACACCGGCCGATCCAGACGACGCGCGACCTGCCCGGCTTCTGGCGGGGCTCCTGGGCCGATGTGCGCGCCGACATGCGCGGCCGCTATCCCAAGCATGTCTGGCCGGAAAACCCGCTGCTCGCGACCGCCACCGCCCGCGCCAAACCCAGAGCATGATCCCAAAAAGTGGAAGCCGGTTTTTGGAAAAGATCATGCTCAAACAAGAAGTAGAGCCCCGTTCCGACTCCTCGGATTGGGGCGGTACCTAGCGTTTGCCGCTTCGCGGCTGTAACTCATGGCCATGATCAACGTTTTGCGTTCGCCCGATTTCCAGCAGAGCCAGAGATTGCGCCTCAACACGCTGATCCGGTTGCGCTGGCTTGCCATTGTCGGTCAGAGCCTGACGGTGCTCGTCGTCGCCTATGGGCTGAAGTTTCCGCTGCCGGTCAGCCTCTGCTTTGCCCTGATCGCCTGTTCGGCATGGATGAACCTGTTTCTCGCCTTCCGCTTTCCGGCGGCGCACCGGCTCACGCCGCTTGCCGCCTTCGGCATCCTCATCTTCGACAGCCTGCAGCTTGCCGGCCTGCTCTATATGACCGGTGGCCTCACCAACCCGTTCTCGCTGCTCATGACCGTGCCTGTCGTCATTTCGGCGACATCGCTGCCCCTGCGC
>NZ_RZRK01000156.1:0-9759 GCF_003997835.1 Mesorhizobium sp. M7A.F.Ca.CA.004.12.1.1 | reverse complement strand
TCATGAAGGTGCCGGCCGCGCCATCGAAAAGGCGGCGGCCGGCACCTTCATGACGCTCGGCCTCGAGCTGGGCGGCAAGGATCCGGCCTATGTGCTGCCGGACGCCAAGATGGATCATGCGATCGCCAATCTGGTCGACGGCGCCTTCTACAATTCCGGCCAGTGCTGCTGCGGCATCGAACGCGTCTATGTGCACGAAAAGGTCTATGACGAATTCGTCGAAGGCTTCATCGCCGAGACCAAGAACTATGTCGTCGGCAACCCGCTCGACCAGGCGACGACGATGGGACCGATGGCGCAGGCGCGCTTCGCCGATCTGATCCGCGAACAGAAGGCCGAAGCGCTGCGCAAGGGTGCCAAGGCGCACATCGACATGAAGGTGGCTAACGACAAGGCCGGTTCGCCTTATCTGGCACCGGAAGTGCTGACAGAAGTCGATCATCAGATGAGCGTCATGCGCGAAGAGAGCTTTGGCCCGGTCGTCGGCATCATGAAGGTGCGTAACGACGAAGAGGCGATCGCTCTGATGAACGACAGTCCTTACGGGCTGACGGCTTCGATCTGGACCCGCGATACCGAGCATGCCGTCGCGATCGGCAATCGGGTCGAGACCGGCACGGTGTTCATGAACCGCTGCGACTACCTCGATCCGGCACTGGTCTGGACCGGCGTCAAGGACACCGGCAAGGGCGCGGGCTTGTCGGCCATCGGCTATGACAATCTCACCAGGCCGAAATCATTCCATCTGCGCGAAGCCATCTGATTTATTGAAAGACAAAAATGTCCAAGCTGATCTCCAAATGGAACTACCCCACCACCGTCCGCTTCGGCGCCGGCCGCATCAAGGAATTGCCTGAGGTGCTGGCGGCCACCGGCATCAAGCGGCCGTTGTTCGTCACCGATCCTGGACTGGCGAAACTGCCGGTCGTCGCCTCGACCCTAGAGATCCTCGACGATGCGAAGGTCCCTTACGGCGTTTTCTCCGAGGTCAGGCCGAACCCGGTCGAATCCAACCTGACCGCCGGCATCGCCGTGTTCAAGAAGGGCAAGCATGACGGCGTCATCGCCTTCGGCGGCGGCTCGGCGCTCGATCTCGGCAAGCTGATCGCCTTCCAGGCCGGGCAGACGCGGCCGGTGTGGGATTTCGAGGATGTCGACGACTGGTGGACGCGCGCCAATTCGGATGCCATCGCGCCGATCATCGCCGTGCCGACCACCGCCGGGACCGGATCGGAGGTTGGCCGCGCCGGCGTCATCACCAATGAGGCCACGCACACCAAGAAAGTCATCTTCCATCCCAAATTGTTGCCGGCTATCGTCATTGCCGATCCGGAGCTTTCGGTCGGCATGCCGGGCTTCATCACCGCCGGTACCGGCATGGATGCGCTGGCCCATTGCCTCGAAGCCTATTGCGCGCCCGGCTACCATCCGATGGCCGACGGCATCGCCGTCGAAGGTGTGAGGTTGGTCTTCGAGAACCTGCCGAAGGCCTATGCCAACGGCGGGGATCTCGTTGCGCGCGCCCATATGATGAGCGCCGCCGCCATGGGCGCCACCGCCTTCCAGAAAGGGCTCGGCGCCATCCATTCGCTGTCGCACCCGGTCGGCGCGCTCTACGACACCCATCACGGCATGACCAACGCGGTGTTCATGCCCTATGTTCTGGCCTTCAACCGGGACTCCATCGAGGAGCGTATCGGCCGGCTCGCCGCCTATTGCGGCATCAAGGGCGGCTTTGACGGCTTCGCCAAGGCGATCATCAAGCTTCGCAAGGAACTGAAGGTGCCGCATGCACTGCCCGGCCTTATCAAGGGGCTCGATATGGACAAGAAACGTAAGATGCTGATCGCCGATATGGCGGTGGTCGATCCGACTGCCGGCGGCAACCCGGTCAAGCTGACCAAGAAGGCGGCGCTGACCTTGCTCGAAAACGCCATCGCCGGCACGGTCTGAGGCGTTTTCCGCGCCGCAAAGTGATCTGAAAAGGGGCTATGAAAACAAGGGGGAGGATGACGGGCAAGGCAAAAACTAGTTAGCCGGAAAAAGAATCGCGGAGCGATTGCTACATCAGGTTAAAAAGAGTTTACTTTTTCGCACTGCGAGCAGCCGCTTTCACAAAGCTTTCATCTGGCTGTCACATGAAAACGATACCGCATCGCAGGCGTCCAACGGCGTCAGTTCAACGGAGAGAACACATGTTCAAATTCACGGGGAAAGTGCTTTCCCTTTCGGCCGCGGCGCTTTTCGCGTCGACGGTGATTTCGTCCGCGGATTCGCTGGACGATCTCGTCAAGGCCGCCAAGGCGGAAGGCCAGCTCACCACCATCGCGCTGCCGCATGACTGGTGCGGCTACGGCGACGTCATTGCAGGCTTCAAGGCGAAGTATCCGGAAATCACCGTCAACGAACTCAATCCCGATGCCGGTTCCGGCGACGAGATCGAGGCGATCAAGGCCAACAAGGACAACAAGGGCCCGCAGGCGCCCGACGTCATCGACGTCGGCCTGTCCTTCGGCCCGACCGCCAAGGCCGACGGCCTGATCCAGCCCTACAAGGTGTCGACCTGGGACTCGATCCCCGACAGCGCCAAGGATGCCGAGGGCTTCTGGTACGGCGACTATTACGGCGTGCTGTCGTTCATGGTGAACAAGGATCTGGTCAAGGAATCACCGAGCGACTGGGCTGACCTCTTGAAGCCGGAATTCGCCAACGCGGTTGCTCTTGCCGGCGATCCGCGCGCCTCGAACCAAGCCATCCAGGCGGTCTACGCTGCAGGCCTTTCCGGTGGCGCTGCAGCCGGTGAAGCCGCCGGCACCGCTGGCCTCGACTTCTTCAAGAAGCTCAACGCCGCCGGCAATTTCGTTCCGGTCGTTGGCAAGCCGGCAACCCTCGCCCAGGGCCAGACCCCGATCCTGATCAACTGGGACTACAATGCGCTCGCCGGCCGCGACACGCTGAAGGGCAATCCGCCCGTCGACGTCGTCGTGCCGAAGACCGGTGTCGTCGCCGGCGTCTACGTGCAGGCGATCAGCGCCTACGCGCCGCATCCGAACGCAGCCAAGCTGTGGATGGAGTACCTCTACTCCGACGAAGGCCAGATCGGCTGGCTGAAGGGTTATTGCCACCCGATCCGCTTCAACGATCTCGCCAAGAATGGCAAGATCCCGGCGGACGTGCTGGCAAAGCTGCCTCCGGCGGAATCCTATGCCGCAGCAGTGTTTCCGACGCTCGACGAGCAGGGCAAGGCCAAGGAAGCGATCAGCAAGAACTGGGACGCCGTCGTCGGCGCCAACGTGAAGTAACTCACACCATGCCGGGCGGCTTCGCGGCCGCCCGGTCCTTCTCTCGAAGACGGTAGCCGGCGCATGACTGATATCTCATTGTCCGACCACGCTGTTACCGGGAAGACTGCGCCTCCCGCCGAAGCACGCAGCATGCGGCTGCCGACACAATGGCTTGGTGTCGCGCCTTTCTTCATCTTCGCCATCATGTTCCTCATCCTGCCCACGCTCTATCTGATGCTGGGTGCATTCCAGAACGATGCCGGCGAATTCACGCTCGAGAACATCGCAGCGCTGGCGCAACCGTCCATCGTTGCCGCCTACTGGGTTTCGATCAAGATCAGTCTTGCGTCATCGCTGATTGGCGCATTTGCGGGCCTGGCGATTGCCATCGCCATCGTGCGCGGTGGCCTGCCAGACTGGATACGTTCGGCGACACTGACGTTTTCCGGCGTGGCCTCCAATTTTGCCGGCGTGCCGCTGGCCTTTGCCTTCCTCGCCACGCTCGGCCGCCTCGGCCTTGCGACGGTGATCCTGAACACCGTGTTCGGCCTTAACATCTACGCGCACGGCTTCAACATCCTGTCATTCTGGGGCCTGACACTGACCTATGTCTATTTCCAGATACCATTGATGGTGGTGATCATCGTGCCGGCCATCGACGGACTGAAGAAGGAATGGGGCGAGGCCGCCGCGACGCTGGGCGCGACCATGTCCCAGTATTGGCGCATGGTGGTCATTCCGGTGATCTGGCCGAGTTTCCTCGGCACCGTGATCCTGTTGTTCGCCAACGCCTTCGGCGCCATCGCCACCGCCTATGCGCTGACCGGCTCGTCGCTCAACATCGTGCCGATTTTGCTCTATGCACAGATCCGTGGAGATGTGCTGCACAATGCCCATCTCGGTTATGCCATCGCCTTCGGCATGATCGTCATCACAGGTCTTGCCAATGTGTTCTACATCTGGTTCCGGACCCGTTCCGAGAGGTGGCTGAAATGAAGTCGGGAAAGTTCTGGGCCTGGCTCGTCTTTGCTCTTGGCGCGGCCTACTTTTTCATCCCGCTGATCGCGACCGTGGAGTTCTCGATGCGCATGCGGCGCGGGGAGTACTCCTTCGACGCCTACAAGGTCGTGTTGGGCGATGCCCGCTTCCAGGCCACCTTCGGCTATTCGGTACTGGCCGCCGTTTTCACCATCATTCTCGGCGTGCTGATCGTGGTGCCCGCCGCTTATTGGATTCGGCTTCGGCTGCCGCAATTGCGGCCGATCGTCGAATTCATTACCCTGCTGCCGCTGGTCATTCCGGCCATCGTCATCGTCTTCGGCTACATCAGAATGTACGGGTCGAATTCGCCGCTGCCGTTCCTGGCGACCGATACAGGCACCAATGCCTTGCTGGTCATCGGCTATGCAACACTGGCGCTGCCGTACATGTATCGCGCCGTCGACACCGGGCTTCGCACCATCGACGTGCGCACACTGACGGAGGCGGCACAGATCCTTGGTGCTGGTTGGGGGACGATCATCACCCGTGTCATCCTGCCCAACGTGCTGATCGCGGTGCTCTCGGGCGCCTTCCTCACCTTCGCCATCGTCATCGGCGAATTCACCATGGCCAGCCTGCTCAACCGGCCGGCCTTCGGCCCCTATCTGCAGAATATCGGCGCCAACCGCGCCTATGAGCCGGCGGCACTTGCCATCATCGCCTTCGCCATCACCTGGGGCTGCATGTCGCTGATACAGATCCTGTCCCGCTTCGCGCCGAGATCGGCGAACCGTCCGAACTGAAAGTCAAAGCCATGGCCGACCCATTCCTCTCCATCCAGCACGTTCGAAAATCCTTCGGCGCCACCACGGTGGTCGAGGACTTCAATCTTGACGTCGAGCGCGGCGAATTCGTCTCCTTCCTCGGCCCGTCCGGCTGCGGCAAGACCACCGTGCTGCGTATGGTGGCGGGCTTCGAGGAGCCGAGCGCCGGCACGATCGTCGTCGGCGGCAAGGACATTACGAGGTTGAAACCCAACCAGCGCAATGTCGGCATGGTGTTCCAGGCCTATGCGCTGTTTCCAAACCTGACCGTGGCGCAGAATATCGGCTTCGGCCTGAAGGTCGCCGGCATGCCCAGGGCGGACATCGATGCTCGTGTCGCCGAGATGCTCGGCATCATCAAGCTGCCGCAGATGGCGGATCGCTATCCCTACCAGCTCTCGGGCGGCCAGCAGCAACGCATCGCGCTGGCCCGCGCCATCGCGCCGAAGCCGAAGCTCTTGCTGCTCGACGAGCCGCTGTCGGCGCTCGACGCCAAGGTGCGCGTGTCGCTGCGCGAGGAAATCCGCTCGATCCAGAAGAAGCTCGGCATCACAACCATTTTCGTGACGCACGACCAGGAGGAGGCGCTGTCGATCTCGGACCGGATCGCCGTCATGTATGGCGGCAAGGCCGAGCAGGTCGGCACGCCGTTCGAGATCTACAACCGCCCGGCGACCAAGTTCGTCGCCAATTTCGTCGGCACGCTAAACGTGCTCGAAGGCACCGTCACCGATGCCGCTGCAGGCACGGTGCGGGTCAATTCCGAACAGGTTTCGCTCAAGGGCAAGCTCAACGGCTCCAAGTCCGGCGACACGCTGTCGCTGGCGCTGCGTCCGGAAGCGATTTCGCTGGGCCGTCAGCCCGGCCGTGACTCCAGCCTTTCGGGAGAAATCTCCGAAGTGCATTTTCTCGGCTCGGTCATCCGGGTTCGCGTCGGCATCGGCGGCAACACGGTCTCGCTCGACACCTTCAACAGCCCGGCAACCCCGCCGCCCGCTGTTGGTGAAAAGGCTGAGATCTCGTTCTCGTCGAGCGACATGCTGGTGCTGCACTAAAAACGGCAACACCGGCTTGGATGGCCAAGCGAAGCGAAGCCAGTGTTCTATTCGGTGGGGCAACGTCCCCAAAGGATAGGTTGCGCGAAGCTGAAATCGATCTCCAGCAGGGTATTGGGTGTCATCATCAGCAATGCACTCGTCCCGTTGGCGTTCTTCAGAATTTCCTTACCGTTTCCACTGCCGAGCACCTCCATTTGCTGTTCGATGTTCCATCGGTAGTTGTAGGATATCCCCGTTTTGAAAATGTACTCTCTGTGGATCGCGTGCTTCGAACGGGTAACCGGACCAATAATGTCGAAGGAATAGTCCGTCAATTTCTTAAAGGACTCTCCAAATTTATCACAGTATTTCTTCATGTTGTCTTCGTTGGTCAGGTCGGAATAACCAAGGTCGATCCACTTCCCTTCGATGAGAGACATCATTGTCTCGTTAGTCTTCTGCGCCCAAAGCCCCATGCCCGGATCCGGTCGCGTCGTTCCCAGAAGTTTGATCTTAGCCGCCGCCAATTCATCATATAACGCGGAAGCGCCAGCCGCCGGCGAGAGCAGTATCAATGTGAACAGCGTTGCGGACAATCTCAGCATGGGAGGTCCTCGATCAGCCAATTGTTGCGACATGACTTTGGCGACCAGTAATAAACGACCGTTGGTTTTCATAGGTCAAGGCTGATTGTTATGCTGGCCTGGCCTCAAGCTGGCGCGATGAAGGGCTTCGAAATCGCCTGGAAGACCGGCAGGGCTTCCATCCGTGTGGCGTGGGCTTCCAGAGCCGGAAAGCCCGTCAGCGAAACCAGCCCGGGATGGGCCTCGTCGATGAAGCGGAGCGCCGCGGCAACCGCGATGTCGGCGTGACCGATGCGGCCGTCGAACCAGTATGGTGTCGGCCCCTCCTGACGATCGGCCTCCAGCACAGCCAGAACAGCTTCGATCTGTGTACGGCAGCGCCCGATCCAGAGGTTCGAGACTTTCTCGTGCAGTCGCAATTCGTAGAACAGGCTGATCGCCTTGTCGCCCAGCCCGGTCGCAAGGGCCGAGACCTTCAGCGCCTGATGGCGCGCCGGTTCGGTCGCCGGAAACACCCGTCGGTCGGCCGGAACCAGGCTGTCGAGGTAGTCGAGCATCAAATGGCTCTCGATCAGCACCTCGCCATTGTGTCGAGCCCCAGTATCGGCACATTGTAGGGCCGAATCTTGTCGGCATCGCCGAAGGCCGACCAGGAACGATGTTCGTAGGCAATTCCATACAAGGTCAGCGCGATTCCGACGCGGCGGACGAAAGGCGAGTCATACTGGCCGATGAGGATCATGCCATTCTTGTACGGCAAGAGGCTGTTTAAGGCGTACTGCCAGAGGGCTTGAGTTTGATGGCCAATCGACCCCATCCTGCAGGTATATCTGCGCCGGCAATCCCGTCTCACTGAAGTAACAGCCCATGGCTCTTTTCGAACTCACCCTTGTCCTGCTTTTGATCGCTGTCGCGCTGACGGCGCTGTCGCGGCGCGTACAGGTTCCCTATCCCTCTTTGCTGGCGCTGGCCGGGGTGGCCATCGCCTTCGTGCCTGGCGTGCCGACCATAGAGATCGATCCGGAACTGGCGCTAGCCCTGTTCATCGCGCCGGTGCTGCTCGATGCCGCCTATGATACCTCGCTGCGCGATCTCAACCGCTACAGGGTGCCGCTTGTGCTGCTGGCGCTTGGCGCCGTCCTTTTCACGACAGCGACGGTCGCACTTGCCGGCTGGGCGATGGCAGGCCTGCCGATCGCCGCGGCCATAGCGCTTGGCGCCATCGTGGCGCCGCCCGATGCGGTTGCGGCATCGGCCGTGCTTGGCCAGTTCAAGGTGCCGCACCGCATCACTGCCATTCTGCAAGGCGAGAGCCTGCTCAACGACGCCACCGCCTTGCTGATCTACCGGATGGCGATTTCGGCGGCGGCAGGTTCCATTCTGCTGAGCAGCGCCGTTCCGATGATCCTGCTGTCCACGCTCGGCAGTCTTGCGGCCGGCTACCTGCTTGGCCGGGTGTCTCTGATGACGCTGGGCCGGATCGAAGACCCGGCGAGCGGCA
Source organism: Mesorhizobium sp. M7A.F.Ca.CA.004.12.1.1 (assembly GCF_003997835.1). Taxonomy (NCBI): domain Bacteria; kingdom Pseudomonadati; phylum Pseudomonadota; class Alphaproteobacteria; order Hyphomicrobiales; family Phyllobacteriaceae; genus Mesorhizobium; species Mesorhizobium sp. M7A.F.Ca.CA.004.12.1.1. The sequence continues at coordinate 1,548 of NZ_RZRK01000156.1, read as the reverse complement.
CTGTGGTGCAATTTGCCGGCACATTCGGGGTCTGGATCCTGGCCGACAGGATCGGACTGTCGGCCATCATCACCATAGTCGTCTATGCCATGACGATCGCCCGCACCGCGCCGCGCCGCATGCCGGCCAGAAACCGCATCAGCTCCTATTCGGTCTGGGAGACGGCGGTCTTCGTGCTCAATGTTCTGGCTTTCGTGCTGATGGGCCTGCAGGCGCGTACGATCGTCGGCCGGCTTGCCGGGCAAGGGCAGACCGATGCGTTCGTCCTGGCTGGGACAGTGCTTGCCATCGTCATCGTCTCACGCCTCATCTGGGTGTTGGGGTGCGGCGCGATCATCAGGTGGTTTGGCCGTTTCGGCGTGGCTGATCGTCAGCGTGACGCTCCGTCGTTTCGTGGCGGCGTGCTGATCGGCTGGTGCGGGATGCGCGGTTTGGTGACGCTTGCGGCGGCATTCGCCCTGCCGGCTGACTTCCCGGCCCGCGACCCGATCGTGCTCGCTGCCTTCACGGTTGTGCTCGGCACGCTGGTGCTGCAAGGCATGAGCCTGAAGCCGCTGCTGCGCCTGCTGAACCTCGACCCTGACGAAACGGTCGACCGCGAGATCGCGCAGGCGCGCGTCGTGGTCATGCAAGCCGCGCTCGACATATTGAGCGGCAAGACATCGGACGCGGCGGCCGCGGTGCGCGAGCAATATGCCGCTCAACGCAAGATCGCCAAAAATCCCGACGATGCCCAGGCGGCGACCGAATATGACCGCTTGCGTCTTTATGCGATCAAGAGCCAGCGCGACGCGCTGGAGGAATTGCGCCGCAACGGGACGATTGGCGACGAAGCCTATCATCGCCTTGAGGAAGAGATCGACTGGACCGAACTGGCGGCGTCGCCACCCGGCCGTTTCCAGCCGCTGAATACATAAGGCATCGCACGCCGTTTTCCGGCGCACGGAAGATATCGAAGTGCTTCGGGATCGGTGCATGATCCCGGTGAAGGGCAAGGCTGGTCCAAGCCACGTCCATTCTCCTGCACATTGCCACCGTGGCATCGAACCGTTACTGCCAACACGAAATTGAGCCGGATAAGCAATGAAGCTGGTCAGCTACAACATCCAGTACGGGTTCGGCGGCGACGGCCGCTACGATCTTTCGCGCGCCGCGCGCATCGTTGCCGGCGCCGACATCATTGCGCTGCAAGAGGTCGAGCGGCACTGGCAGCGCAGCAATTTCGACGACCAGCCGGAACTGCTTTCGCGTCTGCTGCCCGAACATCACTGGGTCTACGGCCCGGCCTTCGACATGGATGCCAGCGAAAGGCGCGACGGCCGTCTGGTCAATCGGCGCCGCCAGTTTGGCACCATGCTGCTGTCGAAACTTCCGATCGTCTGGTCGCGGCTGCATGCGCTGCCGATGCGCCGCACGCAGCGGCCGCTCAACACCCGCAACGCCGCGCTTGAATGCATGATCCGCACCCCGGCAGGGCCGGTGCGGGTGTTGTCGCTGCATCTCGCCCACATCGCGGCCGAGGAGCGGCTGGAGCAGATCGACTACCTC
>NZ_RZRK01000155.1:0-9764 GCF_003997835.1 Mesorhizobium sp. M7A.F.Ca.CA.004.12.1.1 | reverse complement strand
CCCGACACCGCGTTGCCCATCACGCCGGGCAACAGCCGCACCACCGCATCGAGCAGCACGAGCGCTGCCGGCTCGCCACCGGAGAGGATGAAGTCACCGATAGAGACCTCCTCCAATCCCCGCGCGTCGATCACCCGCTGGTCGACGCCCTCGAAGCGGCCGCACAGGATGACGGCGCCTGGCCCAGCGGCCAGTTCGCGCACACGCGCCTGGGTCAGCGGCTTGCCGCGCGGGCTCATCAGCAGCCGTGGCCGCGCGTCGCCTTCCGGCGAAGCATGGTCGATGGCTTTCGCCAGCACGTCGGCGCGCATCACCATGCCGGCGCCGCCGCCGGCGGGCGTGTCGTCGACGGTGCGATGGCGGTCGGTGGCGAAGCCACGGATCTGGATCGCCTCCAGCGACCACGTCCCGGCCTCCAGCGCCCGGCCAGCCAACGACAGGCCGAGCGCGCCGGGAAACATTTCGGGGTAAAGCGTCAGCACGCAAGCGGAAAAACTCACCGGTTGCCCCCGGCATCGCTCGGTCCGCGCGGCCGGCCTTTCGGATCGAAGTCTTCCTCGCGCGGGCCATCGCCATCGCCATCCTCGTCGTCGACCAGCCCGGCTGCCGCCGGATCGACACGGACAAAACCCTCGGCGATCGACACTTGCGGCACGGCGGCCTGTGTGAACGGGATCAGCACGCCCTTGCGCCCGCCCAGCGTCACATCGAGAATGTCGCCGCCGCCGAAATTGTGCACCGCGACCACCTTGCCAAGCACGGCAGCCGTATCGTCGCGGACTTCGAGGCCGACAAGGTCGGCATGATAGAATTCATCTTCCTCGCCATCGTCCGGCAGCATCGAACGGTCGACGAACAGCTCCGTGCCGGCCAGCGCCTCGGCCGCGTTGCGGTCGGCGACACCTTTGAAGCGCACCACGACCACGGTGTTGGCAGGCCTGATGTCGATGATCTGGAAGGCGCGCCCGTCCCTGGCGTAGAGCGGCCCGTAATCGGCCAGCGCCAGCGGCTCACCGGTGAAGGTCTTCACCCGCAATTCGCCCTTGATGCCATGGGCGGCGCCGATCACGGCCATCTGGACAGGGTTCTGGGGCTTGCTCATGGCGCTTTTACCTTCGTCATCCACGGGCGGAGCAGGCGCGAAGCGACTGCGCAGACCCGAGGATCCATTCCGTTACGGCGACCAAAAAGCACGGCAGTTCAGAAAGGGTCACGAGTCTCGTTCCTGCCAACTCTCTATTTGCAAACACTTCGCGCGGTCTCCACCGCAAAGCTATCAGACTTGTAACGCAGCAACGCTCGCAGGTCACGGCATGGATCCTGGGGTCTCCGCGACGTCGCTTCGCTCCTGCTCCGCCCCAGGATGACGAAGGGGGCGGGCATTTCAGCCAATCACCAAGGTAGTCACCTGCCGCCAATCGATGGTCTCCTAACCTCAGCCGGCTGTCATTTCAATGACGGCTCTTCACCGCTTCCTAACCCGAATACCCGAAAATGCCGCCATGCAGGAATTCCTGATCCCGGCCAAACCCGATCTCCAGGCGGCACGCGAAAGCTGGCTGAAGATGCTGGCCCGAGAGCGCCGGCTGTCGCCCAAGACGGTGGAAGCCTATGAGCGCGACACGCGCCAGTTCCTGCATTTCCTCACCGGCCATTGTGGCGGCTCGCCCGGCATTTCGGACATCGCCGATCTGCGCCCGGCTGACCTGCGCGGCTTTCTCGCGGCGCGGCGCAATGCCGGTGCCGGTGCCCGCACGCTCGGCCGGGGTCTCGCCGGCATCCGCTCGCTGCTGCGTTTCCTCGAGCGGCGCGGCCTCGCCAATGCGGCCGGGGCGGCAGCACTGCGCGCGCCGCGCCAACCCAAATCGCTGCCCAAGCCGCTGACAGCGAGCGATGCCAAGCATGTTGTTTCCATTGAAGGCCAACTGGCGGAGGAACCCTGGATCGCAGCGCGCAACGCCGCCGTGCTGACACTGCTCTACGGCTCCGGCCTGCGCATTTCCGAGGCGCTTGGCCTCGCCGGCGCCGATCTGGCGTCGGCGGCCGACACGGTGCTTCGCGTCACCGGCAAGGGCGGCAAGACGCGCCTGGTGCCGGTGCTGCCGGTGGCGCTCAGGGCGATCGCCGAATATCGCCGGCTCTGCCCCTACCATCTCGACCCCAAGGGCCTGTTGTTTCGCGGCGCCCGCGGCGGTCCGCTCAACCCGGCCATTGTCCAGCGCGACATGGCCAAGCTGCGCTCGGCGCTCAACCTGCCCGATACCGCGACGCCGCATGCGCTGCGCCATTCCTTCGCTACGCATCTGCTCGGCCGCGGCGGCGATTTGCGCACCATCCAGGAACTGCTCGGCCACGCCAGTCTGTCGACGACGCAGATCTACACCGGCGTCGACACCGCGAGGCTGCTCGAGATTTACGAATCAGCCCATCCACGGGCATGAACGCCAGTAGCGTCGCATAGTATCGGTGGCCAAACGTTCACCATTGGCCGAAAGCCTCCCCAACGTCGTCATCCCTGGGCGAAGCAGGAGCGAAGCTCCGTCGCGGAGACCCTGGGATCCATGCCGCGACCTTTGCCATGGAGTGCTGCGGAGCGGAATTCTGCACTGTTGCAGCGTTCCAGAGTCCCGGCATGGATCCTCGGGTCTGCGCCGCGTCGCTACGCTCCTTGCTCCGCCCATGGATGACGAAGAAATGGGCGTTTCCGCTAATCATTGAGTCATGAGCACCATCGACGTCCGCTGAGGGCGATAGCCGGTCGAAGACAATTTCGCAGTACCAATTAACCGTTTTGCCGCTTTTCGGTTCTAGGAATGGGATCATGAAACGCGTCATCGCCATCGCCGACCGTGCAGCTTCCGTGTCGCTGAAGCTGCTCGTCGCGCTCAACGTTCTGTTCTTCCTGTCGTTTCTCGCCGTACTGCTGTTCGCGGCCGGCAAGGCGCATGCCGAAATCCCGACCTGCACCGGCGCCGACATGCTGTCGGCCTTGCAGAAGAACGATCCGGCGACCTACCGCAAGATCGAAGCGGAAGCCGCCGCGACACCGAACGGCAAGGGCCTGTTGTGGAAGCTGGAAAAGCCCGGCGAGAAGCCGTCCTTCCTGTTCGGCACCATGCATATGACCGACCCGCGCGTCACCACGCTGCCTCCCGACGCGCAGAAAGCCTATGACGCCGCCGGCACCATCATCATCGAAACCACGGACGTGCTCGACAAGCAGAAGATGATGGTCGCGATGCTCAAGGAGCCGGACCTGATGATGTTCACTGATTCGACGACGCTGGCGTCGCTGCTGTCGCCCGACGATGCGGCGGCCATGAACGCCGCGCTCGACGCACGCGGCATTCCTCCGGCAACGGTTGCCAAGATGAAGCCGTGGATGCTCTCGGCCATGATGGCACTGCCGGCCTGCGAACTCGCCCGCCAGTCAGGCGGCGCCCCGGTGCTCGATGTCAGGCTGGCGGAAGGTGCAAAGGCTTCCGGCAAGCCGGTGGAAGGATTGGAGACTGCTGAAAGCCAGTTGCGCGCCATGGCCTCGCTGCCGCTGGCGTTTCACATGAAGGGCCTCGTCGACACGCTGAAGCTCGGCGATAAGATCAACGACATCAACGAAACCATGATCGTGCTCTACCAGCGCGGCGACACCGGAATGTTCTGGCCGCTGTTTCGCGTGGCCATGCCGGAGGGCACGGACGACCCCGCGGGCTATGCGGCGTTCGAGGAAACCATGATCACCAGCCGCAACAAGGTGATGGTCGAGCATGCCGAACCGATCCTTGCTAGGGGCAACGTCTTCATGGCGGTCGGCGCCCTCCACCTTCCCGGCCCCGAAGGCCTCGTCGAGGACTTCCGCAAGGCCGGTTACACCGTCACGCCTGTTGGACTTTAGCTACTTCAGTTTACTTCGCCAGGATCTGGGCCAGCATCGCCGGAACGATGATCCGGTGAAACGGCATGATGATCGCAAGATAGGCGCGCCCGAGCCAATTGTGCGTCTTGACGATCGTCGTCGCGGCCACCTCTTGCCGGCCCATGCCGAGATCCCTGACTTCGACCAGGACACGGAAATCGAGATGACGGTCGTCGAGGCCAAGCACAACCTTGCCGGGAAACTGGCTGATGAGCGGAAATATCCCGATCCGGCCTGACGGCAACACCGCAGCTTCCAGGCCCGTCTTCAGCCGGAACGGCTTGACGGCAAGGTTGCGCAGCGCCATGAGCCTGCCGACCCAGGGCGGCGTTCGCCCCAGGGCGCGTTCCGCCGCGCCGAGTGCCGTTAAAGAAAGACCCTGGGTGACCAGCACATAGCGGTCGGCGAACTGGGCTCCGGCGAGGGCAGTGCAGTGATTCGGGACAAACTCTGCCAGGGGATTCGTCACGGCAAAATCCTCCGAAAAGATCATAATAGGCACCAACTTGGCGCGTTGCATGGCGAAACGACGCCATTCCGGCGCCGGAACGGCGGGATTGTCCTTGTTTTTGGCGTTTTCCAACCCTAGCGTGAAACCAGTTCAATGATTGCGCGTTATATGGTGTTGATTGATATTTTTCATCCACGGAGGACACTTTTATGGCGAACGCACCGAATCCAAACGACCCGTTCAATCCCAACACCACCAACACCACCATCAAGCAGAGCGGTGGCGGCGGTAGTGGCTGGCTGATTGCGCTGGTCGTCGTTATTCTGGCGGTTGTCGCGTATTATATTTTCGGAAGAAGCGGTGAGCACCCGGCCCCCGCCGAGCCGCCGGCGGCCAGCACACCGGCGCCCGCACCGGCACCGGCCGAACCGATGAAGCCGGCCGAACCTGCGCCAGCACCCGCGCCTGCTCCGGCGCCTGCAGAACCGGCGCCTGCCCCGGCACCAGCGCCTGCACCGGCTCCGGCACCGGCCCCAGCGCCTGCACCGGCCAACTGATCGGCTCGATATCAAATACGAACGGCCCGCCGAAAGGCGGGCCGTTTTGTAGGGATCGCTACGTTCGTCACCCTCGGGCTTGACCGAGGATAGTGCCTTTAGATGTGGATCGGCTTGAAGAACGTTGCCAGCGCCGCCTCCTTGATCGCCTCCGACATCGTCGGATGCGCGTGGCAGGTGCGGGCGAGATCCTCAGACGAGCCCCCGAATTCCATCAGCACCGCCGCCTCGTGGATCATCTCGCCTGCGCCGAAGCCGACAATATGCACGCCGAGTACGCGGTCGCTCGTCTTGTCGGCGAGGATCTTCACAAAACCGTCGGTGTGCAGCATGGCGCGCGCCCGGCCATTGGCGCTGAACGGGAATTTTCCGGCCTTGTAGTCGATGCCGGCCTTCTTCAACTCTTCCTCGGTCTTGCCGACCGAGGCGATTTCCGGGCTGGTGTAGACGACGCTCGGAATGACGTCATAGTTCACGTGGCCGGCCTGGCCGGCAATGGTTTCGGCCACCGCCACGCCCTCGTCCTCGGCCTTGTGCGCCAGCATCGGCCCGGCGATGACATCGCCGATGGCATAGATGCCCGCGACATTGGTCTTGAGATGGCCATCGGTCTTGACCCGGCCGCGCTCGTCGACCTCGACGCCGGCTTCCCCGAGGCCGAGACTGTCGGCATAGGCGCGGCGGCCGGTGGCGATCAGCACGGCATCGGCCTCGATCGTCTCGGCGGCGCCGCCCTTGACCGGCTCGAAGGTGACGGTCGCACCCTTCTTGGCCTTGGCGACACCGGTGACCTTGGCGCCGAGCTTGAACTCGAAACCCTGCTTTGAAAGCAAGCGCTGGAACTGCTTGGAAACCTCGCCGTCCATGCCGCCCAGGATGGTGTCGAGGAATTCGACCACGGTGACCTTGGCGCCGAGCCGTGCCCACACCGAGCCGAGCTCGAGCCCGATGACACCGCCGCCGACCACCACCAGATGGCCGGGAACCTTATCAAGCGACAAAGCGCCGGTCGACGACACGATCACCTTCTCGTCGATGTCGACCTTGACGCCGGGAATGCCGGCGACATCCGAGCCGGTGGCGATGACGATGTTCCTGGTCTCGATCTCCTCGACCTTGCCGTCCTCAGCCGTCACCGACACCTTGCCTGCCGCGACCACCTTGCCAGTGCCGCGAAAGCTGTCGATCTTGTTCTTCTTGAACAGGAAGGCGACGCCGTTGACGTTCGACGACACCGTCGCATCCTTGTGCGCCATCATCTTCTTCAGGTTCAATTTCGGCGCCGATATCTCGACGCCGAGCGTGTCGAAGGAGTGACCGGCCTCGGCGAACATCTCGGAGGCATGGAGCAGCGCCTTGGAAGGGATGCAGCCGATGTTGAGGCAGGTACCGCCGAAGGTCGCGTTCTTCTCGACCACCGCGACCCTGAGCCCGAGCTGCGCCGCCTTGATGGCGCAGACATAGCCGCCCGGTCCCGATCCGATGATAACGACGTCATAAGCCATGATACTGTCCTTCTGTTTGAGCATGATGCCGTGTGACGCGGTTTTCGGATAACATCCTGCTCGATCTGCTTGAGAGCGCTCAGCGGCCGCCGCTTACATTCAGGATCGCGCCTGTCGTATAGGACGCGGCGTCGGAGAGAAGATAGAGAACCGCGCCGGCGACTTCAGCCACTGTACCGGCTCTTTTCATCGGCAGCAGGTCGCGGAACCGCTCCACCCTGTCCGGCTGCCCGCCGGAAGCGTGGATATCCGTGTCGATGATGCCAGGGCGCACCGCATTGACGCGGATGCCTTCCAGCGCCACCTCGCGGGCGAGCCCGATGGTGAAGGTGTCGATGGCGCCCTTGGAGGCGGCATAATCGACATACTCGCCCGGCGAGCCCAATGTCGCTGCCGCCGACGAGATGTTGACTATGGACCCGCCCGACCCGCCATGGCGGGTCGACATGCGCTTGACCGCCTCACGGGCGCAGAGGAACGAGCCGACGACATTGACGCGCATCATGCGCTCCAGCCGCGAAACGTCCATCTCGTCGACGCGCGCCTTGACGTCGACGATGCCGGCATTGTTGACGAAGGCATCGAGCCGTCCATAGGCGTGGTCGACGGCCTCGAACATGGCCACGATATCGGCCTCGCTGCCGACATCGCCCTTGACCGCAAAAGCCTCGCCGCCGGCAGCCTCGATCTCCGCGACCAGTGCATCGGCGGCGTCCTGATTCGCAGCGTAGTTGACCGCGACCCTGTAGCCGGCCTTCGATCCAAACCGGCAGATCGCCGCGCCGATGCCGCGGCTGCCGCCGGTGACCAGCAGCACCTTTTGCGTCCCGCTCATTCCTGGCATCCCTTCAAGGCAAACACATCCCCCGGCACTTTCGAAAACCCGCTGCCGCCATAGGCACTGGATTGGCGCAACGCTGGCCCGAGATCCGGCAGGATCAGCGTCTTCGGCGCTTCGACACCTTCGGCCGGCAGCAGCCCGATGTTGCCCTTGTCATCCGCCGTGTAGATGACGCCATGCCAGGGCGTGCAGGCGGCAAGCTCCTCGCCGGTGACGTCGCCCTCGGGGCATTTGTACATCAGCGCGCCGTTCGGCCGCGACACGCCCTCGTTCCACATGACGATGCCGTTGAGCACCACACTGTTGTCGAGGATCATGCGGAACGTATTGGTGACCGTCGCCGAGGTGCCGGTCGGCGTGAAATCGATTTCGCTGCCGCTCTGGGCGTCGCCATAGACGGCGAGTTCTATCGGGCAGGCGGCATTTGCGGCAGAGTCGGTGAACAACACGGCCAGCATCCCGGCTGCACATCGGATAGTGGGCGATAGGACGCTTTGCATCAGCGCGACCTACTTGCTCTCGCGGCCATCGGCGTTTTCCAGCACGCCGAAATCGGTCAGCAGCAACAACGGCTCGCCTGCTGCGTCCAGTCCCCAGAATGACGGATAAAATCCATCACCCCAGCCGCTCCAGAACATCGCGATGTTGAGCGGGTTGCCGGCAACCGGATGATGCATGACGAACCTGTCCTGGTTGGGTGCGAATTCGGCGGCCAGCACGTCGTCATAGTAATTCTCGTCGGCCTTGAGCTTGTCCTGTTCGGCCGACATCAGCGCCATCGCCGTCTTGTCCATGAAAGAGCCAAGGCCGGCTTCGACGGGGTAGCCGAACATTTCGTCGTCCTTCAGGGTCGACACGTCCTGGTCTGGCAAGGTCGCCAGTTCCCAGCGGACCGGCGTGCCTGGGCGGAGCCGAAGGAACGCTGCTGCCACACGTCCCTGGGCCTCGAACAGAGAAACCGGATAACTTCCAGGTTTGACCTTGCGGCTCAATGCTGGCCAGTCATCGCCTGTGACCAGAGGATCGCAGGCCATAATCTCGCCCGTCGGCAATTCGAGTTGGCCGATCGGGGTGACGGTTATCTTCCGCTCCGCCAATTGCACGTCACTAAGGGCAAAGATGCCGAGGTTGCTGCTCACCTTTGCCGGATTCCATCCGGCGGCGATTGCCAGCGAAGGAACAGCAGTGGACAAGCCAAGCCAGAAAATACTGCGCCGAAAAGTCCGCTGCGCGCCGCCCGCGGCCCGGCCCAGTTTGAACCCGAACCGTTCCAGCCAGCCGCTCACGGGGCGGTTGGCCTTGCTCACAGATCGAGCACCAGCCGTTCCGGATCCTCCAGGCTTTCCTTGACGCGGACCAGGAAGGTCACCGCTTCCTTGCCGTCGACGATGCGGTGATCGTAGCTGAGCGCCAGGTACATCATCGGCCGGATCACGATCTGGCCGCCGACCACCACAGGCCGGTCCTGGATCTTGTGCATGCCCAGAATGCCCGACTGCGGTGCGTTGAGGATCGGCGTCGACATCAGCGACCCGTAAACGCCGCCGTTGGAAATGGTGAACGTCCCGCCTTGCATGTCGGCGACCGACAGCTTGCCGTCGCGCGCGGCGATGCCCAGCCGGCCGATGTCCTTTTCGATCTCGGCGATCGACATCTGGTCGGCATTGCGCACGACCGGCACAACCAGGCCCTTTTCGGTGCCGACGGCGACGCCGATATGGGCATAGTTCTTGAAGATGATGTCGGTGGCGTCGATCTCGGCATTGACCGAGGGGATCTCCTTCAGCGCGTGTGTCACGGCCTTGGTGAAGAAGCCCATGAAGCCGAGCTTCACGCCGTGCTTCTTTTCAAACACATCCTTGTACTTGGTCCGCAGTGCCATCACCGCTGACATGTCGACCTCGTTGAAGGTGGTCAGCATGGCTGCGGTCGACTGCGCTTCCTTGAGGCGGCGCGCGATGGTCTGGCGCAGCTTGGTCATGCGCACGCGCTCCTCGCGCGAAGCGTCGTCGCCCGAGGACGGCGCGCGCACGGCAACCGGTGCAGGTGCCGCCTTCGGCGTCTCCGCCGGCTGCGACGGCGCACCCTTGGAGATGACGTCGAGCACGTCGCCTTTCAGCACCTGGCCACGCTTTCCCGAACCGGAGATCTGGTCGACCGAGAGATTGCTTTCGGCGATCAGTTTCGCTGCGGCCGGTGCCGGTGGCATGGTGCGCGGCTCGACCGGGCCGGCATCGCCGGCGATCTTGGCGGTCTCGGCCGCGGCTTGCTTGCCGGTCGATGCCGCATCCGGCGACGAGGCCTGCGACACCGCCTGCGGCTTGGTCGCTGGCGCGGCGGCAGCGCCACCTGCCGAAATCGAACCGAGCAGCGCACCGACACCGACCGTCTCGCCTTCCTTGGCGGTGATTTCGCTTAAGGTTCCAGCGGCGGCGGCAGGCACCTCCACCGTCACCTTGTCGGTCTCGAGCTCGACCAGCGGCTCGTCGGCGACGAT
>NZ_RZRK01001554.1:0-203 GCF_003997835.1 Mesorhizobium sp. M7A.F.Ca.CA.004.12.1.1 | reverse complement strand
TGACTGGAGGTCAGAAAATGAACATCAAGAGCCTTCTCCTCGGCTCCGCTGCGGCCCTGATCGCAGTTTCCGGTGCGCGCGCCGCCGACGCCGTCGTCGTCGCCGAGCCGGAACCCGCTGAATACGTCAAGATCTGCGACGTCTACGGCGCTGGCTACTTCTACATCCCCGGCACCGAAACCTGCCTGCGCATCGGCGGCTAT
>NZ_RZRK01001553.1:0-378 GCF_003997835.1 Mesorhizobium sp. M7A.F.Ca.CA.004.12.1.1 | reverse complement strand
GGGTGGGGCGCAAATGGCACTGGGTCAATGTGCTGAGGCTGGATGACGACGAGCTTTCCGCCGGCATCCATCGTGAGGATCGCGACATCAGGGTCCTTTACCTCGACGGCGCGCCCGCCGGCTTCTTCGATCTCAAGCCGCATCTGCCGGAAGAAGTCGAACTCGCCTATTTCGGCATGATGGAACATGCCACCGGGCAAGGCATCGGCCGCTGGTTCCTGGGCTCCGCGATCGCCGCCGCATGGTCGCATGGGCCGAAGCGGGTGACGGTGCAGACCTGCACGCTCGATCATCCGGCGGCTCTGCCGCTCTACCAGAAGCTCGGCTTTGCACCGGTGGCGCAAAAGAGGGAAATCGTCCACCCGCTGCCTTTCACCG
>NZ_RZRK01001552.1:0-379 GCF_003997835.1 Mesorhizobium sp. M7A.F.Ca.CA.004.12.1.1 | reverse complement strand
GGCCTGGCAATCCTCCGGTGCCTTCGACGTCCTGCTTGCGGCTGTGGGCGGCACGGACACGTTCCTCAAGGTCTACAAGGACAAGGATGCCAAGTTCGCCGCCGGGCCCGAAGTCGCCAAGGTCTTCAAGGCCGCGGACGATGCCCGCAAGATGGCGAAGAACACCAATGTGCAGGACTGGAACCAGGCGACCAACCTGGTCATCACCGGCAAGGCCGCTGGCCAGATCATGGGCGACTGGGCACAGGGCGAGTTTCAGGTTGCCGGCAAGACCGCGGGCAAGGATTACACCTGCCTGCCAGGCCTTGGGCTGAACGAGGTGATAGCCACTGGCGGTGACGCCTTCTACTTCCCGCTGCTCAAGGATGCCGACAAGAGC
>NZ_RZRK01001551.1:0-379 GCF_003997835.1 Mesorhizobium sp. M7A.F.Ca.CA.004.12.1.1 | reverse complement strand
GCCCAGGAACGGCAAGGAAAGCCCAAGCACGCTGCCATGGCGCAGGAAGTCACGGCGGTCCATCCTGCCGGCCAGCAATTCGTCAACAGCGGAATTTTCGATTGCAGTGAGTGTTCTGCAAGCGTTGTCGATCATCCGGAAATGCTTGGGCATGGCTGGATTCCTCGCTTGTCTTGGGGTTCAGCCATCTAGTTCATTGTTGACTGCCGCCGGAAAGCGATATTTTTTGATAGGAGTCATCGAAATTTTCGATGCAGGAGGTGGGCATGGACACTGAGAATCTGCGCAGCTTTCTCGAAGTCGCCACCCATGGCAGCTTCACCGTCGCGGCCAGCCGGCTCAACCTCGCCCAGTCCACCGTCAGTGCGCGGATCAGGGG
>NZ_RZRK01001550.1:0-385 GCF_003997835.1 Mesorhizobium sp. M7A.F.Ca.CA.004.12.1.1 | reverse complement strand
GTGTCGAACGAGATCGAGATCGAATATGCGATGCCGATCCATGTGCCGATGGTGGCGGTGCACACGGTCGGCGCCGGCGGCGGCTCGATCGCCCGCGTCGATGCGGCCGGCCTGATCCAGATCGGTCCGGAAAGTGCCGGCGCCAATCCCGGCCCGATCTGCTACGGACGCGGCGGCCTCGAGCCGACCATTACCGACGCCAATCTGGTGCTCGGCCGGCTGGCGCCGAAGAAGCTGCTGGCGGTCCAAAATCCCGTCACATCAGAGCGCGTCACCAGCATTTTCGAAGACAAGATCGGCAAGGCGACCGGCCTTTCCGGCGTCGAGGCGGCGGGCGCGGTGCTGCGGCTCGGCAACATGAAGATGGCCGCGCGACACCGAGACC
>NZ_RZRK01000154.1:0-9784 GCF_003997835.1 Mesorhizobium sp. M7A.F.Ca.CA.004.12.1.1 | reverse complement strand
CACTCGGTACCGGACCGGTCGCCGATGCCTTCAACGCCGCTTTCCAGTTTCCCAACACCTTTCGCCGGCTGTTTGCCGAAGGCGCCTTCAACGCCGCCTTCGTGCCGCTGTTCGCCAAGGAGATCGAGACCCACGGTACCGAAGGCGCCAAGCGCTTTTCCGAGGAAGTGTTCGGCGTGCTGTTCACGGCGCTGCTGGCGCTGACGATCATCATGGAACTGTCGATGCCGCTGATCGTGCGCTATCTGGTGGCGCCGGGTTTTGCCGGCACGCCGGGGAAGTTCGACACCACGGTGACGCTGGCGACGATCATGTTTCCCTATCTGATCTGCATGTCGCTGGGCGCGATGATGGCGGGCATGCTGAATTCGCTGCGCCGCTATTTCGCCGCCGCGGTGGCACCGGTGTTCCTCAACATCATCCTGATCGGCGTGCTCGCCTATGCCTGGTATAAGGGCTCGGATGCCCTCACCGTCGGCTACGGGCTGTCCTGGGGCGTGCTTGCCGCCGGACTGGTGCAACTGGCGATCGTCTGGGTGGCGGTGCGCCACGCCGGCATCTCGATCGGCTTCCGCCGGCCGAAAATGACGCCCGCGGTCAAGCGGCTGCTGATCCTGGCGCTGCCGGCGGCCATCACCGGCGGCATCACCCAGATCAACCAGCTGATCGGCACGGCGATCGCCTCGGCGCAGAACAGCGCGGTATCCTCGCTCGCCTATGCCGACCGCATCTACCAGTTGCCGCTCGGCGTGGTCGGTGTTGCGGTGGCGATCGTGCTGTTGCCCGAATTGTCGCGGGCGCTGAAGTCGGGCAATCTGATCGAGGCGGCCAATCTGCAGAACCGCTCGGTCGAGTTCACGCTGTTCCTTACCCTGCCGGCAGCCGCGGCACTCTGGGTGATGTCGGAGCCGATCGTGCGGCTGGTCTATGAGCGCGGCGCATTCGCCGCCAACGGCTCGACGCCGACGGTGGCGGCGATCCTGGCGATCTTCGGCCTCGGCCTGCCGGCCTTCGTCCTGATCAAGGCGTTCACCCCAGGCTATTTCGCCCGCGAGGACACGCGCACGCCGATGATCTTTGCCGCCATCTCGGTGGCGGTGAACGTCACCACGGCGCTGACGCTGTTTCCACGGATGGGCGCGCCCGGCATCGCGGTGGCCTCGGCCGTCGCCGGCTGGGTCAACGCGGTGATGCTGCTCGGCGTCTTGATCCGGCGCGGCCATTGGGGGCGCGACGTGCCGCTGATGAAGCGCATTCCACGGCTGGTGCTGTCGGCGGCCGTAATGGGGGCGGCACTCTATTTTGCCGAGCACTGGTTCGCCGTCAGGCTAGGGCCGGGCTCGCCGCTGGTGGTCAAGGCGACGACGCTGCTGTCGCTGGTTGCCGGCGGAGCGCTGCTTTATTTCATCACCGCCTTCGCCACAGGCGGTGCCGATTTCGGCATGATCCGACGCAACGTCAAGCGGGGATCGGGCAAGTCGGCGCCACCGGTCGCAAAGACCGACCTGGACGAGTAGAGCGCCCGACACGCCCGCAGCGCCGTCTTGATCGCAGCGCCGTCTTCGTCCATAAGCGCGCCGTCGCAAGACTTTCGCCGCGCGCGGTTTCCAGCCGCGCGATTGGCTCCGAAAAGTCTGCAACTTTTCGGAATCACGCTTATACGGCCCTCCACAAGCCATGAGGACAATCATGACCGCCTTCAAGCCACTCGTCTTTTCCGGTGTCCAGCCGACCGGCAATCTGCATCTCGGCAACTATCTCGGCGCCATCAAGAAATTCGTTGCCCTGCAGGACACCTCCGATTGCATCTATTGCGTCGTCGACCTGCATTCGCTGACAGCCCAACTCGTTTATGAAGACCTAGCCGATCAGACGCGGTCGATCACCGCTGCGTTCCTGGCCTCGGGCATCGACCCGAAGAAGCACATCGTCTTCAACCAGTCGCGGGTCATGCAGCACGCCGAGCTCGCCTGGATCTTCAATTGCGTGGCGCGCATCGGCTGGATGAACCGCATGACGCAGTTCAAGGACAAGGCCGGCAAGGATCGCGAGAACGCCTCGCTCGGCCTGCTTGCCTATCCTTCGCTGATGGCTGCCGACATCCTGCTCTACCGTGCCACCCACGTGCCGGTGGGCGAGGACCAGAAGCAGCATCTGGAACTCACCCGCGACATCGCGCAGAAATTCAACAACGACTTCTCCGACCGCATCGCGGCCCTTGGCGTCGGCGTCGAGATGCAGGTCGGCGAAGAGACCGTCAACGGCTATTTCCCGCTGACCGAGCCGGTCATCGGCGGGCCGGCGGCGCGCATCATGTCGCTGCGCGACGGCTCCAAGAAAATGTCCAAATCGGACCCGTCGGATTTGTCGCGCATCAACCTGACCGACGATGCCGACGACATCTCGAAGAAGATCCGCAAGGCCAAGACCGACCCGGAAGCGTTGCCGAGCGAGCTGGACGGCCTGGCCGGCCGGCCCGAGGCGGAGAACCTGGTCGGCATCTATGCGGGTCTCGCCGAGATATCGAAGGCGGATGTACTCAAGGAATTCGCCGGCCAGCAGTTTTCCGTGTTCAAGCCGGCCTTGGCCGATCTTGCAGTGGAAAAACTGGCGCCGATCGCCAGCGAGATGCGCCGCATTTCGGATGACCGCGCCTATGTCGACGCGGTGCTCAAGGATGGCGGCGAGCGCGCCGGCGTGCTGGCCGAAGCGACGATGAAGACGGTGCGCGACATTATCGGCCTGCTGCAGGGCTGATCGCGACATCGGGTGCACTGGCACAAGGCCGGCGGCTTGCCGCCGGTCCCCCGCAGTGGCAGATTGCGCCGCAAGACACCGAGTAGATAGACATGGTCTCCAAACGCCTCAGCCGCGAAGCCGGCCATCGCAGGAAATTCCTGACGATCATCGACGACACGCCGGAATGCGAGCGCGCCGTCGCCTACGCCTCGAAACGGGCGCAGAGCACCAGCGGCACGCTGGTGCTGCTCTATGTCATCGTGCCGGACGATTTCCAGCATTGGCTGGGTGTCGAGAAGATCATGCGCGAGGAAGCCAACGCCACGGCGCGCGCCGCGCTCGACAGCTATGCCAACAAGGTGCGCCAGAAGCTCGGCATCGAGCCCGAGATGGTGGTGCGCGAAGGCAAGCCGACGGAAGAGATCCACAAATTGATCGAGGAAGACCAGGACATCGCCATCCTGGTGCTGGCCGCCGGTGCGGGCAAGGAAGGCCCGGGGCCACTGGTCGGCGCCGTGGCCGGCAAGGGTGCCGCCTTCCCGATCCCGGTGACTGTCGTGCCGCAGAACCTGTCGGACGAGGAAATCGACAGCCTGGCCTGAGATTCTGCTCTTCAGGTGATGCCGGTCCGATGATGGGCGCGGAAAAACATTCCGCCAGCCAGCTGTTCCGACGATGCGTTTCGCTTGAATGTCCAGCCAATTGAGCCTATTTAGAATTGTTCCAAACTAGATGCCCAAACGGGCACGGAGACGGCCATGTTCATCCAGACCGAATCGACGCCAAACCCGGCGACGCTGAAATTCCTGCCCGGCAAGGAAGTGCTTCTGGAAGGCACCGCCGATTTCCGCGATGCCGACAGCGCCGCCGTTGCCTCGCCGCTGGCCGGCCGGCTGTTCGAAATTCCTGGCGTCACCGGCGTTTTCTTCGGCTATGACTTCATCACCGTGACCAAGGATGGCCCCGACTGGCAGCATTTGAAGCCGGCGATCCTCGGCGCCATCATGGAGCATTTCATGTCCGGCGCGCCCGTCATGGCCAAGGCCGGCCCGGCCGCCGAGACCAGCCAGACCGGTGAGTTCTACGACAAAGCCGACGAGGAGCTGGTCATCACCATCAAGGAACTGCTCGATACACGGGTGCGTCCGGCGGTCGCCCAGGATGGCGGCGACATCACCTTCCGCGGCTTCGAGAATGGCACGGTGTTCCTGCACATGAAGGGCGCATGCGCCGGCTGCCCGTCATCGACGGCGACGCTGAAGCACGGCATCCAGAACCTTCTGCGCCATTTCGTGCCGGAAGTGCAGCAGGTCGAACAGGTCTCCTGACGCCCCTTTGATGATTCTACCCCACTGACCATCTGGTCCGATTTCTTCGCTTCCGGCGCATCGATCAGAAGGAACTCCAAAGTGATCTACGAACTTCGGGTTTACCGGGCTTTGCCGGGACGCTTGCCGGCGCTTCTTGATCGCTTCGACAAGATCACCCTCAAATTATGGGAAAAGCACGGTATCCGCCAAGCGGGTTTCTTTACCACGCTGATCGGTGCTTCGAACAACGACCTGACCTACATGCTGGCATGGGAATCGCTGGCCGAACGCGAAGAGCGCTGGACGGCGTTCGTGAAGGACCCGGCCTGGACACAGGCGCGGGAAGATTCCGAGCGTGACGGCCAGATCACCGAGACAATCACCAACCAAATCTTGGCTCCCACCTCGTTCTCGGCGGTGTCCTGACCACCGAGCAGGCGTCGCATCGCGCAAACAACAAAAAACCGGGCCGAATTGCCCGGTTTTCTGCTTGGGACGTCCGTTGTTGCCTAGACGGTCCGCGTACGAAAACTGCCTCTAGAGAACGATGACCTTGGCGCCGACCGAGGCGCGGTCATAGAGGTCGATAATGTCCTGATTCATCAGGCGGATGCAGCCAGACGACATCGCCTTGCCGATCGAATTCCACTCCGGGCTGCCATGCAGGCGATAGCCTGAATCACCGCCCTTGTTGAACAGGTACATGGCGCGCGCGCCGAGCGGGTTCTTCAGGCCCGGCTGCATGCCGCCGGCAAACTTTTCCAATTCCGGCTGGCGCTGGATCATCTGCCTCGGCGGCGTCCAGGTCGGCCATTCGCGCTTGAGCGCAATGTGGGCGGTGCCATGCCACTCGAAGCCCTCGCGGCCGACGCCGATGCCGTAGCGAATGGCCCTTCCGTCGCCCTCGATGAAGTAGAGGAACTTGTTCTGCGTATCGACGATGATCGTGCCCGGCTTTTCCGGGCTGTCGTAGTTCACTTCCTGCCGATGGTACTTCATCGGCACTTTCTCGATCGGGATGCGCGGCAGCTGATAACCTGCGTCGGTGACCGCGCCGTAGTTGTTGGAGAATATCTGCGAGCCGATGGTGCTGCAACCGGCGATAGCAGTGGAGAGCGCCAGTGCGGCGATGATTGCAAACGACTTCATGCGCATCAGGTGATCCGGTGCCCCGCCCAACTTCGGCGGCACGAGTCGGCCGCTCTCTCATCATCATTCATGCTGGCATTTGCTTTGCTTGCCAAGCGCGCGATGCCTATATGCCTGCCTTGACGTACCGGTAAGCGTATCACTATGGCATTTTGGCAACAGGACTCACAGGATTGTGAAGCAAATTCAAGGGGCCTGCTCCATGGGCTCCTGGAAATCGAGGAGAACCGTCATGAATGTCGGTGACGCCGCCCACCGCTCCGGCCTGCCGGCCAAGACCATCCGCTACTATGAAGAGATCGGCCTGATCGCCCCGGCGCGCGCCGCCAACGGCTACCGCGATTATTCCGGAGACGACATCCACCGGCTGGCCTTCCTGCGCCGCGCGCGCAATCTCGGCTTTTCCATCGACGATTGCCGCCAGTTGATGGCGCTTTACCAGGATCGCAGCCGCGCCAGCCAGAACGTGCGCGAAATTGCCGCCGCCCATGTCACGGCGATCGAGGAGAAAGTGCGCGAGCTGCAGTCGATGCGCTCGACGCTGCAGAAACTGATCCATGCCTGCCACGGCGACGAAAGGCCGGATTGTCCGATCCTTGATGACATGGCGGGGGCGGCGTTGCCCAGCGACAAGGTCGCCTCTGCGCCTGCATAATGACTCTACGTCGACGAGGCCCGACGCCTGGTCGACTCCTGCCGGGAGGACATCCGCAATGGTCTCGATGACCGTCGAACTGCGCAATGTGGAGGACACGCAAGCCGCCATGGGCTGGGCCGGCGGCCACACGATCATCGTCGACCGGCCCGAAGGCAAGGCCGGCGGCATGGGCCTGTGCTTCAATGGCGGCCAACTGCTCGCCCTGGCGATCGGCGGCTGCTTCTGCAACGACCTTCGCTACGTCGCCGAGGAAATGGGTGTAACGCTCAACAAGATCGCGGTGACCGTCACGCTGAACCTCGAAGGCAAGCCTTTGCTCGCGACCTCGTCAATCATGAAGGTTTCATGCACGACACTGGACGGCTCCGACCCGGCGGAGATCATCACAAGGGCCGCGGCGATTTCCACGGTCAGCAACTCCCTGCGCCAGGGCGTGCCGGTGAGCATTGAAACGGACGCAACGGCGACCGGCTTGTCGGAGGAATGATCCCTGGGAACAGGCGCATTTGGCCGCGTGGATTGTCAGAGACCGCTAAAAAGATCCGCCGCCGGCACGGCAGGGGGATTGACCCAATTTTCTTCGGCATCTGGGCGCGTCAATCTGCCGCTCTATGTCTTCCCTTGTCGCAATGATCAACGATGGAGGTTGGCATGGATCGGCGATTGTTTCTGACTGGAATGCTTGGGCTTGCAGGGGCTGCGACCGTCGTCGCAATCGCGCGTCCTGCCACCGCCCTGGCCGGCATCCCTGATACGGGGCCCGGCATTCTCGATGAGCTCGACAAACCATCCGACGACATTCTCGGCCCGGATGGTCCCGATGTTCAGGACGGCGTCGAGTTCGTGCGGCACCGCAGATGGCACCGCCGCCGTCGCCGACGCGGGTGGAGGCGGGTTTGCCGTCGCTATTGGCGCAATGGTTCTTGGCGCCGCAGATGTTTCCGCAGATCCTTCTGGATCCACTTCTGACGGGATCACCAAACGCGAAGGCTCCGGCATCCGCCGGAGCCTTCGCTATCGCTGCGGGCTTGAATCCAATCGGCAAAAAAGGCCCGCCGCCCCTCGGCAGCGGGCAGGTCCTGGAGTGCCGGGGGATCAACCCGGCATGGGATCAACGAGCGGATCACCGGTTGGTTGCAGGGATCGGCCCGGTAGCCTTCCTTTGGGTGGACCGCCACCGGGCCTGACCGGAGCGGGGTGTATTGGGGGAGCCCCGGCTGCTTCCAAAATATCACCTTTCACTTAAATTAGCTTTAGCTAATTTACAGAAAGCCATGCGCCACCCGCAGATGGGTTGCGCCTTCACGGAAATGTCGAAGTGACGTCTCCCTGCTTATGCAATTCGACATTCGCGGAACTGAAGCGGTTGCATCTGACTTTGGTTGGTAACGCGCAAAGACTTTTTTCTGCTATCTTAGGGTTACTAAATGGAAATTGATCGGCGCGGCATATCAAGTCGATTCGCGCTGACGATCTCTTTGTTTTTCGAGGAACTGCTTGGCGTGTTCCGCCCAATCAGCCGCCGTGACTTTATGCTCCCGAACGGACTTTCTGAAAGCCTTGCGCAGAGCGTCAAGGTCAAAGGCCCATACTTGTTGGCCTTCTTTAGTGTTCGATTTTGCGTCACCCGTCCCCATGGAAGCGACGGTACGCACCGCAAACTCAATCTTTCAAGGATCAATGCCTGACTTCTTTTGGGTATATCCGGGTATATCGAATATACAATCGTCTGCATAAAACAGGTTCAAACCGTGAACAAAATCTGGCATGGTGCCTGGCATGCCGATCATCTCCCCCATCCTCATCAATCCTCTCATCGACGGCCGCCAGTCCGAACGCGCCATGCTGGTGCGGCGCGGCGTACAGCGGCTGCTCATGGATATGGGCGCACATGTGTTGCCCGAACTGTCGCTGGCCACGGGCCGCCGCGCCGACCTCGTCGCGCTGACCCGGCAGGGCGATATCTGGATCATCGAGATCAAATCCTCGATCGAGGATTTCAGGGTCGACCGCAAATGGCCCGACTACCGGCTGCATTCCGACCGCTTCTTCTTCGCCACCCATCCCGGCGTGCCCTCGGAGATATTTCCCCAGGAGTGCGGCTTCATCCTCTCCGACGGCTACGGCGCCGAGATCCTGCGCGATGCGCCCGAGCACCGCATGGCAGCGGCAACGCGCAAAGCGCTGATGCTGCGGATCGCGCGGGCCGGCGCTTCGCGGCTGCTGGCGGCAGAGCTTGCCGGCGTGTCGGTGCCGGCGCTGGAGGGTGAGAGCGAGTAGCGATTGTCCCCCAAGTCCTAAGACTGCCTCTACTCTTCACCGTCCTCCACGCCACCCCTGGCGGGCGCCATGAGCAGCACGGCAGCGCCCAGGATAGCGGCGATGAAGGAACCGGCGAGGATGCCGACCTTGACCGCGTCCTGCAGCGCCACGTCGCCGGCGAAGGCGAGCAGGCCGATGAACAGGCTCATGGTGAAGCCGATGCCGCACAGCAGCGATATGCCGATCATGTGCGTCCAGCCTGCATTGGCTGGCAGGTCGGCAAGACCGAGCCGGATGGCAAGGGCCGAGGAGCCGAACACGCCGACCAACTTGCCGACCACCAGGCCGGCGGCGACACCCAGCGTCAACGGCTCGATCAGCGCACTGACGCTGAGACCGGCGAGCGAAACGCCGGCATTGGCAAAGCCAAAGATCGGGATGACGACGAAGGCCACAATCTTGTGCAGGCCGTGCTCGAGCCGGTGCAGGGGCGAACGGTCGAGATCGTGGCCGATCCCGGCGGAACGCTCAAGCGGGATGGTCAGCGCCAGCGCCACGCCGGCGAGCGTGGCATGGACGCCGGATTTCAGAACCAGCACCCACAGGATGACGCCGAGCACGAGATAGGGAACCAGCGTCATCACCCGCATGCGGTTGAGCACGACAAGCGCGGCAATGACGGCGAAGGCAGCACCCAGATAAGCCAGCGAAAGGCCGCTGGTGTAGAAGATGGCGATGATAATGACGGCACCGAGGTCGTCGATGATGGCAAGGGCTGTGAGGAACACCTTCAGCGAAGCCGGCACGCGGCTGCCGAGCAGCGACAGCACGCCGAGCGCGAAAGCGATATCGGTGGCGGTCGGGATCGCCCAGCCGGACAGGGCGGCCGCATTGTTGCGGTTGACGGCGACATAGACGAGTGCCGGAACCAGCATGCCGCCGGCGGCGGCGATGCCGGGCAGCACGCGCCGGGGCCAGGTGGAGAGCTGGCCGTCCAGCATCTCGCGCTTGATCTCCAGTCCGACGAGCAGGAAGAACACCGCCATCAGCCCGTCATTGACCCAATGCGAGACACTGAGCGGGCCGAGATAGGCGTGGAGGGCGGAGAAATAGGTTTCGGCGAGCGGCGAATTGGCGACGATCAGGGCCAGTGCCGCCGCCACCATCAGGATGATGCCGCCGGCCGCTTCGCTATCGAGGAATTCGCGGAAGACGGAAACCGGCCGCTGCTTCAGATCCTGCATGTCGCCTCCGTTAAGCCGCCTGTTTGGCGGGCTTCATTGTCCAAGCGCTAGCGCCGCCCCTCACCTGCCTGCCGGCATCCTCTCCCCGTATAGTGACGGGGAGAGGGACGCTGTCATTTATGATTTCGCCAATCACCAACGTTACAGAAATTACGCCTAGGTGCGGCTAGCCACTTCTCCCCGTCACTATACGGGGAGAAGTGCCCGGCAGGGCGATGAGGGGCGGCGCTGACTTCGGCGATTGGGCTCTCTCCGCCGCTGGTTACAAACTTGGCCCCAAGCGACACCCTGCGATCCTAACGCGGCGCGCGCTTGGCCAGTATGCGCTGCAAGGTGCGGCGGTGCATGTTGAGCCGGCGCGCTGTCTCGGAGACGTTGCGCTCGCACATCTCATAGACGCGCTGGATATGCTCCCAACGGAC
>NZ_RZRK01001549.1:0-386 GCF_003997835.1 Mesorhizobium sp. M7A.F.Ca.CA.004.12.1.1 | reverse complement strand
GTCGGCATCGGCGGCAGTGGCGCCGGCGGCGGCGCCGCGGGCAAGGTCGTCTACAACTCCACCACCACGAATATCACAACCCACGGCGCCGACTCCGCTGGCCTGATCGTTCAATCGATCGGCGGCGGCGGCGGCAATGGCGGCTTTTCCTTCAATGGCGCTATCGCTGCGACCATCGGCATCGGCGGCAAAGGCGGAGCGGCCGGCGAGGCCGAGACGGTCAGGGCCACAATTGGTGGCGGCTTGATCCATACGATCGGCGATCGCTCGACGGGTATTGTCGCGCAATCCATCGGCGGTGGCGGCGGCACGGGCGGCGGGTCCGCAGGACTGAAACTGGGGCTCGGCATCGGGGTCGGGGGTAAGGGGGCCGGCGGTGGCGGCGG
>NZ_RZRK01001548.1:0-390 GCF_003997835.1 Mesorhizobium sp. M7A.F.Ca.CA.004.12.1.1 | reverse complement strand
GAGGGGGAGAAGAGAAAGGGGGGGAGAAGGAAGAGGAAGGGAGAGAGGAGGAAAAAGAAAGAAAAGGAGAGGAGAAGAGAAAGAAGGGAAAAGAAAAGGAAAGAAAGGAAGGAAGAAAAAAGAGAGGGGGAGGGGGAGGGAGAAAAGGAAGAAGAGAGGGGAGAGGAAAAAGGGGGGAGGGGAAGAAGAGGAGAGAGGGAAAGGAGAGGAGAGGAAGAAAGGAGAGGGAGAGGGGAGGGAAAGGAGAGGGGGAGAGGAGGAGGGAAGAGAGGGGGGGAGGAAGGGGAAGGGGGGGAACAGAGGGGAAGGGAGACGAGAGGGGGGAGGGAGAAGGAGAGGACGCAGGCAGATGCGTGCCGGAGAGAGAGTGGGGAGGTCCGGCCATTGGAG
>NZ_RZRK01001547.1:0-390 GCF_003997835.1 Mesorhizobium sp. M7A.F.Ca.CA.004.12.1.1 | reverse complement strand
GAAAAGCACAATCCCGCCGATGACGGCACGTCCATCGATCCGATCGTTGCCGTGTTCCTGATCCTGTGGGCGACGATGTTTTTCGGCGGGTTGGCGATGGCGTTCCTGCCGCCGATGTTGGGCACGAAGCTGTCGCCGGGCGTGTACAGATGGCTGGGCATGACGTTTCGTTACGGCCGTGGGCCGAGCGGGTACTCGGGCAGCAGTGGCTGGACAACGGGTTCGTCTTCGGGCGGCTGGTCGTCGGGGAGCTCCGGTGGTGGCTGGTCTTCGGGATCAAGCGGCGGTGGCGGGTTTTCCGGTGGCGGCGGCTCATCGGGTGGTGGCGGTTCTTCAGGAAGCTGGTGAGACATATCATGGCAACACGACCAATCAGCCCGCAGGATCATG
>NZ_RZRK01001546.1:0-392 GCF_003997835.1 Mesorhizobium sp. M7A.F.Ca.CA.004.12.1.1 | reverse complement strand
GTCCTCGTCGACGGCTTCGACTATCACGTGGCCGGCCCCCAGGAGGGCATCGTCCGCATCGACGAAACGGATGGCTTCACGGCTGTTCGCGAAGGCGGGCCGCGCAATGTCGACAGTTACACCGTCAGGCTGGCGGTGGCGCCGCTGGCCGGCCAGATCGTCTATGTGACGATCTCGGCGGCACGTTCGCCACAGCAGGAAGAAGACGGCACGCTGATCAATCCGGCACCGTTGCCGAATGGCATCGGCGATACGATCTGGCTATCGAAGCTGGATCCCGGCGCTGTCGGAACCGACGGCGAATTCCAGCATGTCATCACCATCAACGGCGTTCCGACGATCATCAACGACCGCTCGATCGTGCTGGCCTTCGACAGTACCAACTGGAACAC
>NZ_RZRK01001545.1:0-399 GCF_003997835.1 Mesorhizobium sp. M7A.F.Ca.CA.004.12.1.1 | reverse complement strand
AGATAGCAGGACAACACCGCGCAGATGGCGCCGACCAGAATGGCGACGGTGAGACCGCGACGCATGAACTCATGGCTGAGCGGTTCGGCGATCCAGGACCAGATTGTCATCATGACGCGACCTGGGATGCGGCACGTGCCGCCCGGCGCGCGGCGAGACGGCCATGTTTGGGTGCGAAGACGAAGGCAGTCAGAAAGACCACGGTCTGCAGCACCACGATCAGTCCGCCAGTCGCGCCATCGAGAAAGAAGCTGAGATAGGCGCCGACCGCGCTCGTCGCCGCGCCGATCGCCATCGCGAGCAGGATCATGACGCCGAACCGCTCAGCCATGAGTTCATGCGTCGCGGTCTCACCGTCGCCATTCTGGTCGGCGCCATCTGCGCGGTGTTGTCCTGCTA
>NZ_RZRK01001544.1:0-401 GCF_003997835.1 Mesorhizobium sp. M7A.F.Ca.CA.004.12.1.1 | reverse complement strand
TTCCAAGGCAGCGCTCGACAGCGCGCAGGCCAACCTCGCCATCGCCCAGGCCGACCTCAAGGCGCAGCAGACCGACCTTGCCAAGAGCACCATCTATGCGCCGATCGACGGCATCGTGCTGACGCGCTCGGTCGATCCCGGCCAGACGGTCGCCTCTTCGCTGCAGGCGCCGGTGCTGTTCATCATCGCCGCCGATCTCAGGAACATGGAACTGGTGGCGGCGGTCGACGAGGCCGACATCGGCGCGGTCAAGTCAGGCCAGCATGCCCGCTTCACCGTGGATGCGTTCCCCGAGCGGCCGTTCGATGCCGAGATCCGCGACATCTCCTATGCCTCGGTCACCACCGACGGCGTCGTCACCTACAATGCGCGGCTCGAGGTCGACAACAACGAACTGTTGC
>NZ_RZRK01001543.1:0-401 GCF_003997835.1 Mesorhizobium sp. M7A.F.Ca.CA.004.12.1.1 | reverse complement strand
ATGCCATGCTGTGCGGCGTCGCCCCCATGGCAGCGGTCTCGATCTACAGTGTCGAAGGTCTGGCAGGCCTTGGCGGCCGGCTCTTCTACGGCGTGCTGGCCGACCGGCTGGGCGTCAAGCCGGTGCTGATCGCGGGCCTGGCGATCCAGGCGATCGTCATTGCCGCCTATCTGTCGATCAGCCAGCTTGAGCAGTTCTACATGCTGGCCGTTATCTTCGGTGCCACCTATGGCGGCGTCATGCCGCTCTATGCGGTGCTGGCGCGCGAATATTTCGGCCAGCGCATCCTCGGCACCGTGTTCGGCGCCGCCACCATGCTGTCCAGCCTCGGCATGGCATTGGGACCGCTTGCCGGCGGCATGGTGTTCGATGCCTACGCCAACTATTCCTGGCTTTTCATC
>NZ_RZRK01001542.1:0-404 GCF_003997835.1 Mesorhizobium sp. M7A.F.Ca.CA.004.12.1.1 | reverse complement strand
CACCGCCAGTGGCGCGGCATCGGCCTTGACCGATCCCTTGGCCGCAAGCTCGGCGATGCCGCGCCACTGGCGGTCGAGACGGTGCTCAACATCACCCGTCATGACGGCAAGCAAGGTAATGTCGACGCCAAGATCCACTTTGCGCCGGCAGACAACAGGCTCGATCTCGACCTGAAGGCCTCGGAGCCGGCAGGCGGTATCATCGCCAACCTGCTCAAGCTGCCCGACACGCCGCCGGTCGACATAGATGTCTCGGGCACCGGGCCGCTCGCCAACTGGAACGGCATCGGCACGTTCTCGGTCGACGGCAAGATCGTCACCCAGCTGACGGGTCGCCACCAACTGACCGACAAGGGCAATCATATCGAGGCCAAGGGCGACGGCGATTTCGCTCGCTTCCTGCC
>NZ_RZRK01001541.1:0-405 GCF_003997835.1 Mesorhizobium sp. M7A.F.Ca.CA.004.12.1.1 | reverse complement strand
GGTTGGCGGGATCGGCGACCGAGGCGGGGCGATGATAGTTGACTGCGTACATTTGTCTTTCTCCCCTGGGTGAAAGAGCGAGCAGGAAGTAGCGAACATTCTCTTCCCTATTCGCTACCCCTATTCGCCATTCGCGTTCAATGTTTCGTCGCGCGGATCGCGGCCCACACGGTGGACGGCGAAGCCGGCATGGCAAGATCGTTGCTGCCGATGGCGTCGGTGATAGCGTTGATCACCGCCGGCGGCGAGCCGATCGCGCCGGCCTCGCCGCAACCCTTGATCCCCAACGGATTGCCCGGGCAAGGCGTGTTCGAGGTCGAGACCTTGAACGACGGCAGATCGCCGGCGCGCGGCATGGTGTAGTCCATGTAGCTCGCGGTCAGCAATTGTCCGCTGTTGTCGTAA
>NZ_RZRK01001540.1:0-406 GCF_003997835.1 Mesorhizobium sp. M7A.F.Ca.CA.004.12.1.1 | reverse complement strand
AAACTGGCGGGCGCCGATCTGGCGACCGTGCTGCCGGATGCCGGCATCAGCGGCATCGGCGATTTCTCGACGGCGCTGTCAAGCAGCGGCAAATCGGTCGAAGGGATGGTGGCCGCCTTGTCCGGCTCCGGCACGGCGGCGTTGAAGGGCGTGAAAGTTGCTGGCGTCAATCCAGATGCGTTCAGTGCATTCCTCGCCAAGGCGGATGCGATCGGGCGCGATATCGATACGGCCAAGACCGCCGGCTTTGCGCCCGACATCGCCGCTGACGGCAGCTTTGCCGCTGGCGATGCCGACATAGCTTTCACGGTTGCCGGCGGCACGCTGCGGGCGCCACCGGTCAGCCTGGAAAATCCGGCGGCGACCTTGTCCGCCGACGTCACGGCGGATCTCAAAGCGGCCAAGG
>NZ_RZRK01000153.1:0-9920 GCF_003997835.1 Mesorhizobium sp. M7A.F.Ca.CA.004.12.1.1 | reverse complement strand
GTTGTTGTGGGATGCTTATGCCATCCGATCTTTTCGGCAGTTTTTCCGAACTGTTGAATATTGTTTCTGAACTGTGTCTGGGCGGGGGGTGGCCCTCTTTGTTGGAGCTTGCGGGGGAGGGGAAGCCTCCGCCCGTGAGCGCCCTACGGCGCCCCCCTCTGGCCTGCCGGCCATCTCCCCCACCTGTGGGGAGATTGGCAGCTTCGGCGCCGGCGTTTTTCTGGAACCAGCCTTGAGGCCCCGCATTCTATGAGCAGGGACTTAAGGAGCGTGTCGTGAAAGCGGTTTTGGGCCTGGTCTGCGGCTTCGTGCTGACCCTTGCGGTCTTCGGCAGCGGACTGGGTTTTGCGGCCTGGCTGCTTGCCGCAAAGCCGCCGCGCCAGGCGACGGCCACCGTCAGCGTGGCGGAGCTGTGGACCAAAAAGGCGCGGCCGGTGAACAAGGCCGGGCAGGGCCTCGAACGCCTGCCGGCCAAACAGTCCGCGCCGCCCGACATCCCCGCCAAACCGCAGGAAACACCGCCCGACC
Source organism: Mesorhizobium sp. M7A.F.Ca.CA.004.12.1.1 (assembly GCF_003997835.1). Classification (NCBI taxonomy): domain Bacteria; kingdom Pseudomonadati; phylum Pseudomonadota; class Alphaproteobacteria; order Hyphomicrobiales; family Phyllobacteriaceae; genus Mesorhizobium; species Mesorhizobium sp. M7A.F.Ca.CA.004.12.1.1. Next base: position 9,392 of record NZ_RZRK01000153.1, on the reverse strand, counting down.
CGACGGTCACCGGCGCGATCGCGCCCACGACGACCGAATTGCCGCCTTCGCATCTCGCCTGGTGCGCCAGCCGCTATCGCTCCTACCATCCGGACGACAACAGCTATCGCTCCTACAGCGGGCAGCTGCGCCCCTGCATCTCGCCCTATCTCCAAGCCGCCGGTCAGGCTGTTTTGCCCGCCGCCGGCGATGGCGACGAAAACGGCGCCGGCCTGGGCGTCTACGTTGCCGACGATGGCGGCGCCGCACTTTCGGCCGACCATGTCGATTCCTGCTTCAGCCGCTACCGCTCCTACCGCCCGGAAGACAACTCCTACCAGCCCTATTCAGGCGGCCCGAGACGGCAATGCCAGTAGCCCCGCGCGCCGCCCGGCATGGCGATCCGATCGCGCGGATTTTCCGGAGCGTCCGCACTGGCGCGGCGTTCAACCCTGACCCCAAGGAGGACTGACCATGAGCGACGACCGGGACGACAGAATTCGTGAGCGCGCCTACCAGATCTGGGAACGGGAAGGCCGCATGCACGGCGACCCTGAGCGGCACTGGCACCAGGCCGAGGCGGAGATCGACCGCGAGTCGGCCCTGCCGCTGACGGCGGATGACGCGCTGCCCGAAACCGGCGAGATCGCCAGCTCCGACGTGCTGGAGGTCGAGGCGCTGGCGGTGCGCACCGGCATATCGGGCGACGAGGCGCAGGAACTGCTCGACCGCCTGGGCAATGACCGCGCGGCAATCGAGCAAGCCGCCCGCAGCCTGAAGGCCAAAAGGCGGCGAAACCCCGATGAGGGACTGGCGAAATGACCGGAAGCTGAGGACAGAACTACCGTTGCGAGGGCTGGCCGGTCACCCGGCCCGAAAGCCCGCGCCTCTGGCGGAGGACGCGGGCCGATCGGACGGCCGATCTTCGGCAGGCGATGGAGGGCACCACCTGCCGCACAGATCAACAATTAGCTCTAGCTAATGTTCCGTCAAGTTGGAACTGAATTTACTTTCGTTTGAATGTCGGCCTCCACCGCAAGTGCGCCGCTGGCCCGGGAATGCATGTGTCCGGCGGGCACCTTGGCTGACGTGGATAGGAATTTTTTCTTGACCGGTGAGGGCAGCTATGCTACATTTTTGCCTATGGTGCTGATTTGCGCCAGTGACCCGCCGCGCAGGCGGGTTTTTTGTTGCCCGCCGCACAGCCGTCACCCGCGAGATTTCTACGCCACGCGTGGTTGAGCCGGCCTGGGCTTGACCATTGTGGCGAGTACGATGCCGGCGACGATGAAGGCCGCACCGACCAGATCGTAATCGTGCAAGCCCTCGCCGAGCAGCAGATAGGCGAGCATGGCCACGAACACCGTCTGCAGGTAGAGCAGCATGCTCGCCCGGCTCGCGCCCAGCGTTTGCACGCTTTTGTTGTAGAGATAGTACATCAAGGCGCCGCCGGGACCTGCCAGATAGGCGAGTGCGAGAAGGCTGTCGACGTCCATGGCGGAGCGTTCGTCGTTGAACAATTCCCACACATGGAAAGGCAAGGCGACCAGCGCACCGGCGCCGAGCAGCAGCACGACCATCGGCAGGAGTTCGATGCCGAATTTGGCACGGCGCAAAAGCACGGTGTAGAGGCCCCAGCAGAACGCGCTGCCGACGATCCACAGCTCGCCGGCGTTGAGCTTGAGTTGCAGCAGCGCCGTCAGGTTGCCATGGGCAACGATGAAGATCATCCCGGCAAGCGCAACCAGGGCGCCAAGCGACTTCCACAGGCCGAGCGGCTCGCCAAGCACAAAACGGGCGAGCACCATCGTCATGACCGGCGACAGCGCCATGATGATGCCGGCCGTGGTGGCGTCGGTGTCGTTGAGGCCGTGGTAGATCATACCTTGGCACAGCGTGAGGCCGATCGCCCCCACGGCGACGACCTCCACGGCGCGCGTTCGCAAAAGCCCGATCATCGCGTCGTGATGACGGTGCACGATCGGCAGCAGGATGGCGCAGGCCAGCGTCAGCCGCCAGAAGCAGAGGCCCCAGGGCGGCATTTCAGGCGCCACCCATTTGGCCGCGATATAGACACCAGCCGAAAGCAGCCAGCACAGCACGGCGGCCGGATAGCCGGTCAGGGAGACCACGGGTTGCGCGGCTTGATGCGCTATCGGCATTGCCTGCATGTCATGCCTCCCCCTTCGACGACCTCGGCCGGACGGGGCAACATAGCCTGTGTCGCTGGGTCGTGCATCCGTTTTGAAAGGCTGAGAAGGAAGCCACGCTCGGCCGTCCTATCTCTTCGACGGAGCGAGGAAGGGTAACGTCCATGGGATTACCAACCTATTGCAGCGTCGTCGTTTCCTTCACCCACTCGACACGGCTATGACGGAACCAGAAGTGAACACCGCAATCCTTTTTCCTCCAGACGGAGGGGTGCAGCGTCGCTGTGCCGTCTTCATGCCGCGTCACTTTCCAGCAGGGTCGCTCGTCGGGCAGCAGATTCATGTGAAGGATGTGGTCGTGACAGCGAGGGCAGAGCATTGCGGCTTGTTCTTCGAAGCCGTCTTCTTCGACAACGTAGAGGGTCTTCTTACGCAATTTTCCAGGGAGTGCGATCCGCACGACGATCGTCTTGTATGGTCGATCGAACCAGCGCCCCGGGAGCGAAAGCAGCCACGCCAGAAACTGAATCAGCCAGGTCATGTAGTCCGCTTTCCGAGCTCTGGTATGCCCAGAAGCGGGCGGACATCGCCGTGGCCCACTTTCGAGGACAGGATAGAGCATATTCCTACTTCGGGCTCGGTGATCAGTTCCATGCTGGCGAGGCTGAACGTAACGCTTGCATACTCCCGATTGACCAGCTCGCGGAACGGGTGAAGCCGGGCGAGGAATTCATCAACGGCAAGTGCCGCGGCCAGCATGTTTACGCTGATCACGGCGGGTCGGCGATTTGCGACACCTCTGATATAGCCGTCTTCGACCTGCAATAGATGCGCCTCGGGATCTGTGCGGCGTAGTCCCGCGGCCGACACGTCATCCATCGAGAACAGATCGCGGCTCATCAGCGACGAGCGGCCTGGCTGTAGGTAGTGGATCGTCCCGCACACTTCCCGAATCTGTCCGCGATTATACCCATCACGTACGGCGTCGAGCCTTATTCCGATGTCGAAGTAGGGGATGAGATACTGGGTTGCGATACAGTTCAGCAGGTAGCGTCCATCAACCGTGTCCATGCAACCGAAGAGCACATCGCATTGTCCAAGCGCACGGACGACGTCCGGGTCCCACAGATTTTGGGCCAGCCGAATGACTTTGGTGCCAACACCGGTTCGGTCGATGGCGTCGCCGATCACGTCGACTTTCTTCCGGCCCAGCCGGGCATCTTCCATTGTGGAGTTGATGATCCGATTGACGTTGCGATCTTCGATCGCATCATCATCGACGATGACAAGTTCGCCGACCCCAAGACGCATCAGCTGCTCGATCACAGGACTGCCCGTTCCCGAGCAGCCGATAACGCCGATGGAAAGCTTGCCAAGGCGTTCGATCGTGCCTTCGTCAAACGCTTGCGCATGCGAGGCGGCGAAACTCGGAACCTCGACGTTGCCGCTGTTCGGATACCAGAAGAGGAGGTCATCGCCCGCCACGCTGATGCAGCTCAAGGAACGCATGACGCCGTAGTCGAGCAGCACGCGGCCGAACATTTCACCAGAAGGCAACATGACCGCGCTGCCGTGCGGGATATTCGCCTCAACCCAGCCGCGGATCATCGGTAGAAGCCGGTGATCGCCGTCATCGTCGATGTCCGAGAATTCAGGATATCCGCCCGGATGGCTGTGCACCTTGATGATAGAAAGCCCCTTCTCGGTGGCTCTCTCCAGGATCGGCGCGATGTAATCGGGACTCCAAACCACGCGAATTGGCGAACGCTCAAGGCACTGATCGTATGGAACCTCATGAATTTCGCGTACCGTCAGCCGGTGCACGCGGTCACCGTTGCGGCGGCCACAAAGAAGAATAGCGACGGCTTCGCAGCCGTCGCCGGGGAAGAGGAAGCTCTTCAGATGAGCGTGCTGATCGCCCGATAGGGCGAGGCTCATTTTGCCGGGCATTTTTCGAACTCTCGCTCAAGCCATTCTTCCACGAGGAAGATATGCGTGCCCAAATTGTCGAAGCCGGGTTTCCACGGGTTCGCTCCCGTGCGGTGCCGCGACCAGCGCTGAAACGTCTTTCCGTCCAGGGCCTGCCGTGCTTCCGTGCGCCCGATCGGTTGCCCGTCGATGCGCTGGAGTCCGGGATAGAAGTAAACCATATCGAGCTGGGCATGCGGATAGCCGGATTCGATCCGGATCGCCGCTATGACCTTGTCATGGTCGTAGCCCTTGGGCACGGGAAAGTCGTGGATAAGCACCCATGGCGATCCGTCGATGATGGTCTCCCACGGACGCTCATACTGCTGGAGGAACGCCTCGTCCTCCTCCCCGAGTTCAAAGTTGCGGCGCAGGGACATCTTGTCAGCCCTCCGTCTGGTCGCGGGGCAAGGCCTTGAACTTTTCGATACCCTTGCGGCGCAGGTCGATAGGTTCGTGCAGCCCGATCTTCTCGGGGCGCTCGCCCGCCATTTTGAGGCGGAGCGTATAGTCCTTGGCGGGCAGGAGACCCGCCAGCGTCAGGATTTCCTCGCCGGTCGGATTCGGCTTCAGGATGACATACGGCTTGCCGTTGACCTGCAGCCGGTATCCTTTCGCGAGCGGGGGCTGCTTGCCAAGCTTGGCGTATTCCTCGAGGTCGATGATGTCGTCGAGGACCTGTTCTTCACCGGGATCGATCCCGTTCTCGTGGGTATCCATTTTTATGTTCCTTCAAGTGGCGATGCCGATCCCTTTGCCGGCAACTTTCTGCATACTAGCAGAAGCTTGCTAAGAACGTCAAGCAGAAATTAGCACGCTTGACAGACTGAGCAAAAAGTGTTATAATCCGAAAGGAATCAAACGGTTATGGTGAAGAATGAATAACACGATTGAACGAAAAACTGAACTGAAGGCAAGCCTTGGGCAGTATTTGGCCTCGATTCGTGAAGACCGCGGCATGAAACTGCGGGAGGTCGAAACAGCCACAAAACGCGAAGTCTCGAACGCGTATTTGAGCCAGATTGAGAACGGCAAGATCAAGAAACCGTCGCCCAACGTGCTCCATGTTCTCGCGCAGGTGTACCGAATAAACTACGAGCAGCTGATGCAGATGGCGGGCTACGCCGTCACTTCGAAGACTTCGGCGCACAAGCCGGCGCGCAACAGCTTTACAGAGCTCAATCTTTCACCCGAAGAAGACGTCAAACTGTTGGAATATCTTCGGTTCCTTCGCAGTTCGAAATAGCCTCCCTATGTCCGCACCGGAATGTCAACCACCGGCCTGATGGGCTCCAGCACCGTGGCGTATTTTCGTACGATCTGGTCGTAAAGATCTGCGATCTTGCGCGCGCGGACTGTCACGGCGAGTGCGTAGGGAAGCTGCTCGGCCGGCGAGAAACTCCGGCCTTCGAGACGCGCATTGTAGTGGATGTCAAAAGATGGCCGGCTGAGACTCTTCGCGTTGAGCCGTCTGCTCGCGTGCAGGCAATTCTCCCATTTCCAGGCATCGCGGCGCAGTTCGTCTTCCCCGGCGCCGAGTCCGGGGTCGCCGAAGAACGACTTGGTATTCGGGTGAACCTGATCGTCTTTCTTGAACTTCTCGTCATGCGGCCGGAAGGTCGCCTGCAAACCCGCACGCGTATAATTGCCGGGATGATGCGGATCAGTGTTGCATTTGTAGCAAAGCGTCGCCGTGATCTCGACCATGCCGGACAATTCGCTGTCGGGCATCGGCACCATCGCCCGAATGTATTTCGCGGGCGAAATTTTGCCTTGATAAATCACACGGATCATATCGTCCTCGCAAAGAACGATGTCGTCGATATTGCGCGCCAGGCGCCCCCAGCCGACTTCGTTGTGCGGAATCTCGCTCGCCTCAATCGAGTGGACGAGCAGCGTTCGCACGGCGAGCAGGTTGAGATTGTGCCCGAAATGTGCGCGAATACCGGTCCCGAGACGGAGCGTGCTCGGAGCGGCGAACGACGTTCCGCCGGTTGGATCCAGTTTGCTGACCCCGCCTTCCGCGACAACGAGAAAAGGTCTTTGCATCGAGCCGCCGAATTCGACAAAATCCGGCTTCACCAAGCCCGGACTGCGGCCGGGGCCTACGGCGCTATATGCCGCTCGCTGCCAAGGCGTATCTGGAGAATCTGCGGCGCCGATCGCGAGTGCGTTGACACAATCAGCCGGCACTTGGATGCGGTTGAACCCCATGGCGGCGTCGCCTTCGCCATTGTTGCCGACGGCGATCGTTGCCAGTGTGTCGGCCTGCGAAAACCGTTCGTCGAGCACTGCGGTCCAGGCATGGACATCGTCGTCCTCAATGGAGAGACTCGGGCCGAGGCTCAGATTGACGAAGTCGTAGTCGGTATTGTTGAGAACGGTGTCGATGCGTTCGAGAACCTCGTAGAGCTCGTGCGGGTTTTGCCCGGGCGTCATATCGAGCACGCGGTAGTGATCGACATTGGAGTAGGGGACCGGCACAGGCTTGGTTGGATCGAGAGGTCCGAATAGCAGCGCCGATGTAACTTGCAGCCCGTGTTTAAGCAGTTCGGGATGTGACGCGCCAACATGCGGACCGTCGATCGCTGTTGACCAAGGGCCAAGCGGATGCGTGGCCGGAAGCCCGCCATCGAATATCGCAGTCTTGATGGATGGGTCGAGGGCGGGTTTCGTTGGCAGCGTCAGTGACTGCGACGGCACGCCGGATGTACGAAAAGCCGGACGGAGAATTCGAAGCCGCGGCATCTCCCGCAACGCGCGAACGATCGTGAACGTGGCGATCTCGTCAGCGAGTGCGACCGGCGCCTCAAGTTCGAGGAAGCACAGCCCGCCTGCATAAAAGCGCTTGTCAAACTTCTGATCGATACCGAGCGACCGGACATACTTTTGAAATGCAGGGAGAGCCTCAGTTTCTCCGAAAAGCTGATCGGTGTGAAGGACGACTTCGAACACCGCGTCCTTGCTTTTGGGAAGCGGACCCTTGATTTTGTCACGCGCCGTCGGAGCGGCAATCTCTTCAATCGTCACCATATCTTCCGCAAGATGCGTCCCGGAGACCCAGGCGGGAAGGGACCGTTCCCACGAACGGAACGCATCCTTTGGGCCAAGCACGAACAGCTCCGTGGTGAGCGTTTCCTGAGGCTCCCGTCCCTTGGATTTCTTGGCTGGCTTGATGCGGCGCGGGCGGCTGCCCACCGCCTGCAATCCAGTCTGCCGAAACAGATCGGACGGATAGAAGGATTTGGCGATATATTCGGGATTGAGTGTCACCGACGCAACGGCCTGACCATCCGGGCATGCCGCTTCCGGCAACTCGTTGAGTGCTTCCACGGTCGCGGCCAGCATGGGCGTCAGCCGCTCACGGGCTTCTGCGAACGTGTAGGGGGCCTGTTTGTTCGGCGCCCCTCCGCGAACGACGACATTGCTCGTTAGTCGTTCGCCTTTTCCCAGGAGGAAATTACGCTTCGCCATTTCGTGCTCGCTTTCCGCGTGACGTCGGCTTTAGCATCGACGTTCCACCACCCCTAATCGTCTCGCGCGCAACGCCCGTGAGTTGCTGCGCCGCCCGTTGCGACATTAGTCCCTCATTCGCAAGTGTACGGGCGAGAGCAATCCTCTCTGGTTTTCCGAGGGTGTCAGGTCGAACAAGATTTGTGAGATAGTCGGTGAGTTCGCCGCCCCGGATTGTAGCGGTGCGACGAGCCGATTTGAGATCTCGGTCAATATCGCTAAACGATTTGCCGAGCAGCGCCCCAGACAAGGCTGCCGCCCATTGATCTGACTTTTCCGTGTGGCCCGCCAAAGCCGCTTGTGCGAAAGAGAATATGCCTCTCGCGTCCGGCATCGGAAATTCGATCGAAAGATCGAAACGTCTCCAGATGGCTGGGTCCAAAAGCTCAGAGTGATTTGTCGCCGCAAGAAGCAGTCCCGTCGCCGGCCAGTCATCGATTTGCTGGATCAAGACCGTAACGAGTCGCTTCAATTCACCGATCTCGCCCCGGTCGTCACGGCGCTTGGCGATCGCATCCAATTCATCAAGGAGGAGAACACAGTCCATCGACTTTGCGTAGTCGAGAACGTGCCGGAGATTTGTTCCGGTGCGGCCCAGATAGCTACTCATTACAGCTGCGAGATCGAGGATAAGCAACGGACGCTTTAGCGCGCGGGCGACCCACCGCGCCGCCATCGTTTTGCCGACTCCGGGCGGTCCAGTGAAGATGGCCGACCGTGTAGGCTCAAGTCCGACCTTCAGGAGCGCCTGCGCGTGTGCGCGCTCGTCAACGATGCGTGATAGCCCTTCGTCCACTTCAGCGGAAAAGATCGGCTCATGATCCAACGCCGGTGTTTCTTCGATCCGCAACAAGGCGAAGCGCGTATCGACGTCGACAGGCAACACAGCCTCCGTTTGCCGACGGAGGGGCGAAGCGCGCGTGGGAGCTTCCCGCATCAACTCCACGAGACCGTTCGACAGGTCTGGTGCATTGTCGCGATGGTTTTTGGCCATCCGATGCACCATCTGCATTACGTCTTGCGTCCGACCTGATAAGGCGATGCGCGCCAGATTGATTATGTCTTTTTCCAATTTCGACGTTGTGGTTGTCACGGCGTATCCATTTCGGCCCAAATCCTCAACTCCGATGAAGCCTACATAGCCGTGGAAGAAAATGAAACCGCCTGCGTGAAATATTCTTCCAATTTCTTATAATATATTGATATTATTATATAAAAATTGGAAGAGATGAAAACGAAATACGTGATGATTTTATGCTTTGCCCCAAAACCCTCCATCTCTTGACCGCGCGCAGCACTGCTGGAAACCTTACTCCACCCCCCTCGCATTAACCATTCATTAACCATTCCCTCGCTAGCGTTTACCTCTCAGTAAGGATTCGCCAGCCGTGACTTTTGCCGCCCCCCTCGAGGCCAAATCCATTCGTTTCCGTGCCCGCTCTTTCGTCGCTTTCACGCTGACGCCCGAAGCGCCTTTGGACGTGTGGCTCGAGGGGCTCGACCACTGGATCGGCAACTCGCCGGGCTATTTTGCCGGGCGGCCGGTGGTGCTTGATCTCAACACCTTGAAGCCCGATGTCGCCGCGATCGAATCGCTGGTCGACGTGCTTGGCCATCGCGGCATCCGCATCTACGCCATCGAGCTCGACGGCCACGCCGCACTCGCGCCCAACCTGCCGCCGGTGCTGGTCGGCGCCAAGGAGGCGACGACGGATGGGCTGCTGCCCCGCAAGGCGCGGGAGGATGTTTCCGAAGAGGGCAAGGCCGAGGGCAGGGCGCCTG
>NZ_RZRK01001539.1:0-406 GCF_003997835.1 Mesorhizobium sp. M7A.F.Ca.CA.004.12.1.1 | reverse complement strand
GTCCTGGCTTGCCATCGTCGCCGCCGAAATGCTGACCGGCGGCGTCGGCATCGGCTTCTTCATCTGGGACGCGTGGAACTCGTCGCGGCTGCCCGACATCATCGTCGCGCTCGCCTATATCGGCGTCACCGGCTTCTGCCTCGACCGTCTGGTCGCGGCGGTCGGCGCCTTCGTCACCCGCGGCACAACGGCAAAGTGAGGAGAGGGGCGATGACGGCCTATCTGAAACTCGACCATATCGACAAATCCTTCACGCGTGGTGCCCAGGTCAGCGAGGTATTGAAGGACATCAGGCTGACCATCGACAAGGGCGAATTCGTCTCCATCATCGGCCATTCCGGCTGTGGCAAGTCGACCTTGCTCAATCTGATCGCCGGGCTGACCAAGGTGTCCGCCGGCGCCGTGC
>NZ_RZRK01001538.1:0-407 GCF_003997835.1 Mesorhizobium sp. M7A.F.Ca.CA.004.12.1.1 | reverse complement strand
ACTGACGGCGAAGGCACGCAGCAGATCCGGCAGGCCGCTGCCGGACGCGTCGCCATCGGCACTACGCAGGATTTCGCCGACAGCGGCCTGCCGGATCTGCTGCGTGCCTTCGCCGTCAGTCATCCGCGCGTCAGGATCGAACTGCGGGTCGGCCGCTCCGCCGAACTGGCGCAGGCGCTGCAGTCTGGCGGCCTCGATCTGGCGATCGTCATGCGCCAGGCGGCGGCGCCGGACGAAGTCGGCGTGCTGCGCGAGCCGATGATATGGCTATGCTCACAAAAGGGGCTGGCTTCGCGGCAGGAGGAACTGCCGCTGGCGCTGCTCGATCCGTATTGCGGTTTTCGCGAGGCAGCACTTGCCGCACTCGATGCGGCCGGCCAGACTGGCGCTGCCGGCAGCGATGCGGT
>NZ_RZRK01001537.1:0-408 GCF_003997835.1 Mesorhizobium sp. M7A.F.Ca.CA.004.12.1.1 | reverse complement strand
ACCCACCGCCGCGCCCATGGCCAGCAGGACGAAGATATTGACGGAAATTTCCGCGATCGGGAGATAGATGCCCACCCGTCAGTCTCGATCAGTTCTGCCTGTCGGCGAATGCAACCGTTGCGGGCATCTTGACCCGACAAGCCAATTCGTTCTTGCCCCGGAGGTGCTGCGAAGTCAAACCGCGCTACGCCGCCGAAACAAAAAACATCTCAATCAGTTAACAGGCGAATGTGTGGCAAGGGCGTCGTGGAAACGACGCCTCTGCCGTTATTTGCGCGCCAGCAGCGCCTTGACCAGTTTTTCATCGACTTCGCCGGTCGCCGGCATCTTGTTGTCGGTCTGGAAAGCCATGATCGCGGTCTTCGTCTTCTGGCCCATCTTGCCGTCGGCGCCGCCGGCGTCGTAGCC
>NZ_RZRK01001536.1:0-413 GCF_003997835.1 Mesorhizobium sp. M7A.F.Ca.CA.004.12.1.1 | reverse complement strand
GTCCGATGGCGAAGTCCAGCATCTCCACCGCCTCCGAGAGCGGGATCGAGTATTCGAATTCGTCGCGTTCGCGCGCCTTGCTGCCGAATTTGAGTGTCAGCTTGGCGGAACCGCCATCGCTGATGCGGATGCGCACCGTGCGCCCGGGGCCGGCAGCGAGATAGAACTGGAGAATGCGGATATTGGCCTCGGCCAGTTCCCGCCATGCGGTGCTGGTGACCAGGAATTTTCGTTCGACTTCCTTGCCCATGGCCGGGCACTAAAGCGTTTGCCGCCGTCGATGGCAAGATAATGACGAACAGAAGTTGACTTTAATCAATCGATTGATTAAACTGCGCTCATGGTCAAACTGCCTGAGCCCAAAATTCTTCGCCGCGAGCCCGCCGAGATGACGCGCGCGGCCCTTGTCCAGG
>NZ_RZRK01001535.1:0-414 GCF_003997835.1 Mesorhizobium sp. M7A.F.Ca.CA.004.12.1.1 | reverse complement strand
TTCCTGATGTATGTGCCGAAGTCGGACATCGTGCTGCTCGACATGACGATTGAGGACGGCGCCAAGCTGATTGTGTCGGCCGGGCTGGTGGCGCCCGAGGTCAAGCAAATGGTTGTCGTGAATGGCGAGCCGATCGAAGGGATGCTCGCCAACCCGTCGGTTGCCGCCCTGGCTCAGCCGGCGCGCAGGAGCCGCACGGCCTCGTCGCGGCCGAACAAATAAAGCAGCAGGCGCAACGCCTCGCCACGCTGCGATTGCAGCTCCGGGTCGCGCGACAGGATCAGCCTGGCATCGTCGCGGGCGGCCTCCAGAAGGTCGGCATGCGCCTCGATGCGCGCAACCTGGAAACCCGGCGTGCCGGACTGGCGGGTGCCCCCCAATTCGCCCTCCCCGCCCAGCCTCCGGCCCTCTTCC
>NZ_RZRK01001534.1:0-419 GCF_003997835.1 Mesorhizobium sp. M7A.F.Ca.CA.004.12.1.1 | reverse complement strand
CTTGTAGATCTGCGTGGCGATCAGCGGAAAGGCGATCACCATGCCGCCGAACATGGCGAGCTTGACCTGGGTGAAGAAGAATTCCTGCGGCGCCGTGTAGATCAGCTCGACCTTGTGCGGATCGAGCCCTGCCCACTGCGTCGCCCATTTGAACGGCACGACCAGGAGGTTGAACAGTTTCTTGGCGAAGAAGAAACAGACCAGGAAGGCAACGAAGAAGCCGCCCAGCGACCAGATCAGCCGCCGGCGCAACTCGATCAGATGCTCCATCAGCGGCGCGGACGATTTCTCGATCTCGTCCTTTTCGGTGTCCGAAACGCTCACTTGGCGGCTCCCGCCGTCTTCTTGGCCACCGGCTTCTTCACCGCTGCAAGCTTCGGTTCGGCTTTCGCCCCCATCTTGGTCGCTACAGTCTTGGC
>NZ_RZRK01001533.1:0-421 GCF_003997835.1 Mesorhizobium sp. M7A.F.Ca.CA.004.12.1.1 | reverse complement strand
TCCTGACGCCGTGCTGGCGAAACAGGCCGATCGGCGGCTTCTTGGTTTCGCGAATGAAATAGTAGGCGCCGGGCAAGATCGTCGCCACGGTTCCGGCCTTGGCCATCGCCGCTGCACCGGCATCATCGGTGTATTCGAGATGGTCGGCCGACAGCGCACCGTAACGGGCGGCGAGTTCGGCGCCATGCAGGTTGGACAGCTGGTCGGCATGAAGCTTGACCGGCAGGCCGGCCGCCTTTGCCGCAGCGAAGACGCGCGCCATCTGTTCCGGCGAAAAGGCGATGCCCTCGCAAAACCCGTCGACCGCATCGGCCAGCCCCTCGGCGGCAATCTTTGGAAGAATCTCATTGGCGACCAGATCGATAAAGGCGTCCTTGTCGCCCTTGGCTTCCGGCGGCAGCGCGTGAGCGCCGAGGAAGGT
>NZ_RZRK01001532.1:0-422 GCF_003997835.1 Mesorhizobium sp. M7A.F.Ca.CA.004.12.1.1 | reverse complement strand
GGCGAGCTTCAAGAAATGAAAACCCCGCCACAGCGGCGGGTCGTTGGCGCAAATCAGCACCATAACCAAAAATGTAGCATAGCTGCCCTCACCGGTCAAGGAAATAATTCCTACGCAGGATCACCTGGGGACCCGCCGCCTGGGGCTTTGACCGGACCGGCAAAAATGCTACGAGCCCGGCAGCGAATTTCCGGGGCAATAACCGACATGGATGCAAGGCAGTTGAAGGTCGAAGCCGCGCGGGCAGCACTCGCCCATGTGAGCGAAGGCATGCGGCTCGGCATCGGCACCGGCACCACGGCCGAAGAGTTCGTGCGGCTGCTTGCCGAAAAGGTCGCCACCGGCATGACCGTCATCGGCGTGCCGACTTCGGAGCGCACCGCGTTGCTGTGCCGCGAACTTGGCGTACCGCTGTCGACGCT
>NZ_RZRK01001531.1:0-423 GCF_003997835.1 Mesorhizobium sp. M7A.F.Ca.CA.004.12.1.1 | reverse complement strand
GTCCCAGAACCACTGCGTGTTTTTGGACGCCAGGCATCAATCTTCGCCGAGCAATCGGTCGGTCTGGCGACGTTCCTTCTTGGTCGGGCGGCCGCTGCCGGCCTCGCGCAGCCCCGGAATTGCATCGGGAGGGGCTTCGCCCTTCGGTGCGGGCGGTGGCGACATATCCTCGTAGAGCGTCCGGGCCTCCTCGGCCGGGCCGCGCCGTGCACCGGCGCCGAGCACCTTCCAGATGAAGATGCGACGCTCGAGCGTGATGGTCAGGACGTCGCCTGGCTTGACTTGGTCGGAGGCCTGCGCTGCTTTGTCGCGATTGATGCGGACCCGGCCGGCGACGACCAACTTCGCCGCCAGCGCATCGACAAATGGCTGTTCTTCTCCCGCGCCGTGAAATCGCGCTCGCTGGCGGCCTTCGGCAACCAT
>NZ_RZRK01001530.1:0-423 GCF_003997835.1 Mesorhizobium sp. M7A.F.Ca.CA.004.12.1.1 | reverse complement strand
GCTTGGGGTCCATGGCCAAGATACTCGTCGCCGATATCAGCATCAGGCAGACACCGGACTGGAATTCCTGGATGGGAGAGGATGGGAAATCGGTCAAAACGACTCTCTGCATGGGCACCATGCCTTAGCGCAGCTGTCATCGTGCCACAACAGGAACAGGTCGCCTGCAGCCTGCGCCTTCCCTTGCAACACCTTTACCTCGCTGGATTCCTTCACCCAGCAATGTAAGCTCGGCTCCGCTAGCCAGGGAGGATGCGATGCTGCAGACCAGACAGGATGTTCTCGGCGAGCGGTTCCACCTGCAGCGCGCCGCCTTCGAGGCGCAGCCTTTCCCCAACTTTGGCATCCGCAAGGATCGCCTGAAACGCCTGCTGGCGCTGACCGAGCGGCTGCAGAACGAGGCGATTTCGGCCGGGCAGGAAC
>NZ_RZRK01000152.1:0-9922 GCF_003997835.1 Mesorhizobium sp. M7A.F.Ca.CA.004.12.1.1 | reverse complement strand
CTCATTCTGGAGCCGACGCGCGAGCTCGCCGCTCAGGTCGAGGAAAACTTCGTCAAATACGGCAAGAACCACAAGCTCAACATCGCGCTTCTGATCGGCGGCGTGTCGTTCGACGAACAGGACAAGAAGCTGGAGCGTGGCGCCGACGTGCTGATCGCGACGCCCGGCCGTCTGCTCGATCACCGCGAGCGCGGCAAGCTGTTGCTCAACGGCGTCGAGATCCTCGTCATCGATGAAGCGGACCGCATGCTCGACATGGGCTTCATTCCCGACATCGAGCGCATCTGCGAAATGATCCCGTTCACCAGGCAGACGCTGTTCTTTTCGGCGACGATGCCGCCCGAAATCACCAAGCTCACCGAAAAGTTCCTGCACGCGCCGGTCCGCGTCGAGGTTTCGAAGGCAGCATCCGCCGCCACCAACATCATCCAGCGGCTGGTCAAATCAGGCTCCAAGCCATGGGACAAGCGCGAGACGCTGCGCAATTTGATCAAGGCCGAAGACGCAGAACTGAAGAACGCCATCATCTTCTGCAACCGCAAGGTCGAAGTGTCGGAGCTGTTCCGCTCGCTGCTGAAGCATGATTTCGACGCCGGTGCGCTGCATGGCGACATGGACCAGCGCGCGCGCATGCAGATGCTGGCCAATTTCCGCGACGGCAAGCTGCGCTACCTCGTCGCTTCCGACGTTGCCGCGCGCGGCCTCGACATTCCCGATGTCAGCCATGTCTTCAACTATGACGTGCCGATCCACGCCGAGGACTATGTCCACCGTATCGGCCGCACCGGGCGCGCCGGACGCTCCGGAAAATCCTTCACCATCGCGACCAAATCTGACACCAAATACATCGATGCCATCGAACGTCTGATCGGCAACAAGATCGAGTGGCATGACGGCGACTTGTCGACGGTGGTTGCCAGCGAAGGCGAGGACGATGCTCCGCGCCGTGGCAAGGGCGCGCCGCGCCGTGCCGGCCGCAAGGACGACGACCGCGGCAGGGAAAAGAGCGGCGAGCGCAAACCGCGCGAACGCCACGCCAAGCGCAGCGAAGATGCCGCACCGGAAACAGTCCGCGAGGATCAGCCGGTGGCCGAGGCCGCAGCCGCCGACATCGGCGAACGGCGTTCGCGCAAGGAAGCGATCCGTTCGGAAAACACCGAGCGCAAATCATCCGATCGCAATGAACAGCGCGCACCCGAACGCGGCGACACCCGGCCACAGCGTGACAACAGCCGCCCTGCCCGCCAACGCCACCAGGAAGACAATGATTCCACCGTTGGCTTCGGCGACGACATGCCGGCCTTCATGCGGATCGTCGCCAAGGTCTGATCCCGACCGCTTCGAAGGCGAGCCGGCCACTCGGCTGCCTTCTCGGCAAAGCTCTTTCAGCCTGGCTCGCCCGTTACATCGGCCCAGGCATCATCTTGGTCGGTTTTTCCAGCATCGGAAACTCGGCCTTGTTGCATTTCACGTTCGGGTTCGTCGGACTGAACATGCCGTTCGGGTTGTCCCCGAGCCAGGCATGAAGGTCGTAATGGACGAACTCCTTCGGGATGAGAGGGTAGTGCCCCTCCATAGGTCCCATGAAGGTTTGGCCAAACAGCTTGGGCGGCTCCTTGGTGTCCGGCGTCAGCGGCACCAGCCATTCCACTCCGACCAACTTCAGGCCTTCCTTGGTCGGCTCGTAGATCAGCACGTTCGGCCTCATCGGATCAAGCTTCTGGCCGACACTCGGGACATTGACGAAGTGGATGCCCATGGCGCCCTTCGGGTAGTCCATCGCGCCCGGTATCTTTTCTCCGCTGTAGTGGACGCAGCCGACGGTCGACAGATAGAGGTCGCGGACGGCAGCGGTGTAATCCTCATATTTGGCGAGCGACTTCTTCAAGGCTTCGATGTCGGCCTTGTTGGCGTCCTCGGCGCGAGCCGAAGCAACGTTCAGCCACGCGCCTACCAAACCTGTCAAAACGAGGACGCCGCAGCGCCCAAGGCTGGCTGTTCTTGTCATGCATTCCTCCCAGATTTCTGATCTGGCCGTGCAAGACCGAGGCGGAAAAATGCTGATTGCGCGGCCAGTGACACCGCCTCATCCCCTCAGGAACAGCGATGATGCTATTCCTTTCCATAGCTGCGGGAAAGATGTATTTTAGGAATAACTAATTGAATAACACCAATATCCGCTCAAACAAAAACGGCCCCCCATGGGAGCCGTTTCGCATTGGTTTGCCGTACAAATCAGGTGAGCGGCGAAAGCTGGATCTCGACGCGGCGGTTCTGGGCGCGACCTTCGGCCGTGGCATTGGATGCGACGGGGCGCGTCTTGCCGAAGCCTGTGACTGCGAAGCGTCGCTGATCCACGCCCTGACCGGACAGATAGTTCGCCACCGCCAAAGCACGACGCTGCGACAGATCGAAATTGTGCTGGTCGCCACCGGTCGAATCGGTGTGGCCGAACACGTCGACCGTGGTCTGCTTGAACTTCTTCAGCACCAGCGCGACAGAGTTCAGGACTTGGTAGAAGCCGGGCTTCACCGCATCCTGGTCCGAGTTGAAGGTGATGTCGGACGGCATATTGAGGATGATCTGGTCGCCGCTGCGGGTGACGCTGACACCGGTGCCCTCGAGCTGCCGGCGCAGTTCGGCCTCGTTCTGGTCCATGGTGGCGCCGATGGCGCCGCCGGCCAGCGCGCCGATGCCGGCGCCGATCAGTGCGTTGCGGCGGTCGTTGCCGCCGGCAAGCAGGCCAAGGCTTGCACCCGCCAGGGCACCAAGGCCGGCGCCGGCCGCCGTGTTGGAAATCTTCTGGTCGCCCGTATACGGATCGGTGGTGGTGCAGGCGCTCACGAGCACAGCCGTCGCCACGACGACGAGCACAGTCTTTTTCATAGGATGGTCCCTCTCCAAGTCACGCCTTGCGGTGGCGCCAAATCAGCCCTTCCCGCGACTTGTACCACGAATTGCGGCGAAAAGCGGAACGGCAAAAGCGCCGCTCACGGCTTTTCCCGAGGGACCGATACACAGTGATAGCGCCGCATCGCCGGGCCGCAATCGTTCGGATCAGGCTACCAGAGGTTCTTGCCGTCTATGACCACCACTTCGACCTTGTCGAGATCGAAATCGTCGAACAGTCGCGAGTTGACGCTGATCTTGGGATTGTCGAAATCCGGCTCGCCGGTCGACCAGTCCGGCGTTTCGGTAAAGGTGCCGCAGCCGCAGGTGGCGCAAAAACCGTGCTTTACGGTTTTCGATCCCCAGCGGTAGAAAGAGACGTTCTCCATCGGGCTGGTGAGCTTGAATTGCGAAGGCACGTAGTAGGCCCAGAGCGAGCCGCGCTTCGAGCAGAAAGAACAGGTGCATTGCGTCACCGTCTGCGGTGCCTGCGAAACCTCGAATGTCGTCGCCTTGCAATGACAGCTTGCCTTGATGGTCATCAACGAACTCCTCCTGTCGCCCGCCACCCCGTGCGGCAAAGGCAGCATAAAGAGGTGCTCCTGACAACTGTCTGTCAGCAGGCATCACCCGAACTGCGCAAACCCGGCCTGCGGTCCCGGTCACACGCGACCGCGGACGTCCGACCGCCGTCCTGTCGTCAATAGGAGCGCGGCGGCACGAACAGGCAGATTGTCTTGCCGGCGTCGAGGCCCGCCTGGTGCGCACACCAATGGAACTCGCCGTCCGGGCTGTCCTTGACACGCTTGTCGGTCATTGGAACGATCTCACCCGTTCCGGCGATGACATAGCCCTCGGGTTTCTCCAGCACTTCGCCTGTATGGGTCGTGCGACAATCATAGTTGGCGCAGCATGCGAACGGATAACTCCAGCCCTGTGGCTTTGCCGCCGTGGGTGTGGCGTCATGCGCGAAGGCGGGTGCCGTCAGCATTGCCATCGCGCCGATCGCGAACAGGGAAAACAAAAGTCGGCCAGCCGGTTGAACGGCATTGGCCGATCTGAGTGTGGCAGCAGACATGACGCGTTCCTTTCAAACGAGCTCAAGCGTTTCGCTTGCCCGTTCCCGGAACGTATCTTCCCAGTGGCCGGATCGTCGGGTCGCAGATATGCCGCGTCCGGCCATAAATGCTTTTTCTCTCCCAGCGTTTGGATGCTGGGCTGATTCCTTGGTCGGCGCAAGAAGATGCATTCCCGACATCGTTCTATAGACGTCAGGTATCCGCTACCGCCGACGAGATGAGGCCAAGGTCAATTCCCGGCAAACGGGCGTCGAATAAACGGAATTGGCCCGCTGTGGTTCCAGCCTATTGCTGGTCAGAGCCGGCAATCACGTGCTCTTGATGCTGCGGCAGGTCATCGGTGATGGTGAACCAGCCCGCCTTCGAACCGACGAAGATGTGCTCGGTCGGGCGGATGGACGGGTCGTTGACGAGCGTTCCCATGGCGACATGGACGTAGGCGCCGTCGCGCACCAGCGAATAAAGCAAGGAGCCGCACCGGCCGCAATGCGCGTTATGGCCGCTTTCGTCGCCAAAGATCAGGAGCTTGTCCCCGCCTTCGGTGAGGACAAGCTTTTCACGCTCGATACCGGCGAAAGGCTTGAAGGCCGAACCGGTGGTGCGCCGGCAGTTCGAACAATGGCAATTCGCGGCATAGAGGAATTCGTCGGCGACCTCGTAGTGAACCGCGCCGCAGAAGCACTTTCCGGTGAGCTTGCTCGGCAACCCACTCCTCCGTCGCTGTGGTGCGCAGGGGTATGTTCAGATTGAGGTCAGGCTAGCCTCACCTGAACATGGACATATCCTAATCCAGGTCTGCTACGGCTTCGCCCGCACCGCCTTCGATGCGCTGCGACAACGAGGCTTCCATGAAATCGTCGAGGTCGCCATCGAGCACGCTCGACGGGCTGGTGCTCTCGACGCCGGTGCGGAGATCCTTCACCAGCTGGTAGGGCTGCAGCACATAGGAGCGTATCTGGTGACCCCAGCCTATATCACTCTTCGACGCTTCGGTGGCGTTTGCAACTGCCTCGCGCTTCTTCAGCTCTTCCTCGTAAAGGCGCGAGCGCAGCATCTCCCAGGCCTTGGCCTTGTTCTTGTGCTGCGAACGTTCGGCTTGGCAGGCGACCGCAATGCCGGTGGCCAGATGCGTGATGCGCACCGCCGAATCGGTGGTGTTGACGTGCTGGCCGCCCGAGCCGGACGAGCGATAAGTATCGATGCGGACATCCGATTCCGAGACGTCGATCTCGATCGTGTCGTCGATGACCGGATAGACCCAGACGCTGGCGAAGGACGTATGCCGGCGCGCATTGCTGTCATAGGGCGAAATACGCACCAGGCGATGAACGCCCGATTCCGTCTTCATCCAGCCATAGGCATTGTGGCCTTTGATCATCAACGTGGCCGACTTGATGCCGGCCTCTTCGCCGTCATGCATTTCCAGCACTTCGACCTTGAAGCGACGACGCTCGGCCCAGCGCGTGTACATGCGCAGCAGCATCGAGGCCCAGTCCTGGCTTTCGGTGCCGCCGGCACCGGCATGGATTTCGAGATAGGTGTCGTTGGAATCTGCTTCACCCGACAGCAACGTCTCGACCTGGCGGGCCTTCGCTTCGCCTTGCATCGAGCGGATCGCGGCTTCGGCCTCGGCAATGACCCCCTCGTCGCGCTCTTCCTCGCCGAGCTCGATCAGGCCGATATTGTCTTCCAGCGCCTGCGTCAGACCTTTCACCGAGGCGATGCCCTCTTCCAGGCCCTGGCGCTCGCGCATCAGCTTCTGCGCTTCCAGCGGCTCGTTCCAGAGGCTGGCGTCCTCGGCGCGCACATTAAGGTATTCAAGCCGCTTTATGGCCTGATCCCAGTCAAAGATGCCTCCTCAGCAGGGTTATCGCCTGCCTGATCTCGTCGACAATATTCTGCGTTTCCGCGCGCATGGCTGGCTGTTCTGTCCTGTTTGCTGAAGTCGGTCGGCGCGATACATAGGCAGGCCGCCGCCGGCTGTAAAGCAAAATGGGCTGGCGCCAAGGCCAGCCCATCCGCTCATGAAAATCGTCAGTAGAGGCCGCCGCCGCCGGACTGGATGGCCTGGTTGGCCTGCGGTGACAACGCGCCACCGGTGGCATTGGAGCCGTCGGCGCCCATGCCGATGACCCAATAGCTGTCGGCGGGACCGGTACCCGGCTTGAAGGCTTCGATGATGGTGCCCGGATCGCCCGATGCGGCACGCATGCCGGTCTTGCGGTTGATGGCGACCAGGTTCATGCCTTCGGGCACCTTGAAATCGACATTGGGCGTGCCGTCCAGCGCCACCCGCATGAAGTCCTTGAAGATCGGGGCTGCGAGGCCGCCACCGGTGGCGCCATGGCCAAGGCCGCGCGGCGTGTCGTAGCCCATGTAGAGGCCGACGACGAGGTTGGGCGTGTAACCGATGAACCAGGCGTCCTTTTCGTCGTTGGTCGTTCCAGTCTTGCCAGCGATGTGACGGCCGAGTTCACTGATGGTGGCGCCGGTGCCGCGTTGCACGACACCTTCCATCATCGAGGTGATCTGGTAGGCCGTCATCGGATCGAGCACCTGCTCGGAATTGTCGACGAGTTCCGGCTCCGGCTGGTTCTGCCATTCGGGCGCATTGCAGCCCTGGCAGCCACGTTCGTCCTGCTTGAACACCGTCTTGCCGTAGCGGTCCTGGATGCGGTCGATGAGCGACGGTTTGATCGACTTGCCGCCATTGGCCATGATCGAATAGGCCGACACCATGCGCATCACGGTGGTTTCGCCGGAACCCAGCGCCATCGGTAGATAGGGTGCCAGATGGTCGTAGACACCGAAGCGCTCGGCATATTCGACGACCAGCTTCATCCCCATGTCATTGGCAAGCCGCACCGTCATCAGGTTGCGCGACTTCTCGATGCCGGAGCGCAGGGTCGCCGGACCGGCAACGGTGCCGTCGTAATTCTTCGGCGTCCAGCTCGTGTTGCCGCTCTGGATCGTGATCGGCCCGTCCATGATCACCGAGGCCGGCGTATAGCCATTGTCGAGTGCGGCCGAATAGACGATCGGCTTGAACGAGGAGCCCGGCTGGCGCATGGCTTGCGTGGCGCGGTTGAATTCGGACTGCGCATAGGAGAAGCCGCCGACCATGGCCAGCACGCGGCCGGTGTGCGGGTCCATGGCGATCAGGCCGCCTTCCACTTCGGGCACCTGGCGCAGGCTGTAGGCGCCATCGGCACCATCGTTTTTCTGCACGAAGATGACGTCGCCCGGCTTCAGCACCTCCGCCGGCGACTTGGCCTTGACGGTCTTGCCGGCAACCACATGGCGCATGGCAAAACCCATGTCCTCCTTGCTGACGGTGCCTTCGACGCGCTCCTTGACGATCTCGCCCGACGCCTGCCGTGCGGGCTGCAGGCCGATCGACAGCCCGGTCGCCGAACTGTCGAGCACGACGGCGAGCGACCATTCGGGAACATCCTCCAGCCCCTTGACGGCGCCAAGCGGCACGCCCCAGTCGCCCGACACGTCGATCGATGTTACCGGCCCGCGATAACCGCGCAGCGTGTCGTATTTCATCAACCCGTTCTGCATCGATTTGCGGGCAATGAGCTGTATCTTCGGATCGAGCGTGGTGCGGACGGAGAGGCCGCCTTCGTAAAGCGCGTTCTCGCCGTAGCGGGCGATGATCTGGCGGCGCACCTCTTCGGTAAAGTACTCGCCGGCGAACAGATAGGTGCCGCTGCGGCGCGGCGTCACGCCCAGCGGCTCGGCCTTGGCCTTGTTGCCTTCCTCACGCGTGACGTAGCCGTTCTCGACCATCTGGTCGATGACCCAGTTGCGACGCTCGATCGCGCGATCGGCATGCTTGAAAGGGTGGTAGTTGTTCGGCCCCTTGGGCAGGGAAGCCAGGTAGGCGGCCTCTGCCACGGACAGTTCGTTGACCGACTTGTCGAAATAGGTCAGCGCCGCACCGGCGACGCCATAGGCGCCGAAGCCGAAGAAGATTTCGTTGAGGTAGAGCTCGAGAATGCGATCCTTGGGATAGGCCTGCTCGATGCGGAAGGCGAGGATCATCTCCTTGATCTTGCGCTCGTAGGTCTGGTCCGAGGACAACAGGAAGTTCTTCGCCACCTGCTGGGTGATCGTCGAGGCGCCGACCTGACGCCGGCCCGAGCCGAGATTCTGCAGGTTGACGATGATGGCGCGGCCGAGGCCGGTCACATCGATGCCTGGGTGATTGTAGAAATTCTTGTCTTCGGCCGACAGGAAGGCCGCCTTGACGCGGTCCGGTATGGCCTGGATCGGCAAATACAGGCGCCGTTCGCGCGCGTATTCGGCCATCAGCGCGCCGTCCGACGCATGGATGCGGGTGGTCACCGGCGGCTCGTATTTGGCCAGCACCTCGTAGTCGGGCAGATCTTTCGACAAATGGCCGATGTAGATCGCAACGCCCGCCGCGACCAAAAGGGCCAGCGTCGTGCCGATGCCGAAAAAATAGCCAATGAGACGAATCATACCCGCTCCAGTCCTTGGTTCGGGAATTTCCTAAACGAAGCCGCCTTTCGCGCAAGCTTTCGAGCCGGTCCCAATCCGTAATCGAAAACCCTTGTCGCCGCCATGTGGACAAAATACGGCAATGCCTGATTTCGCGGTCGCGAGCAGGAAATAAAAAGCATTGGGTGTTGTCGTCGCGCAACGCCGCCTCTGGTTGCAGGCGCCGCCGGTCATGTCAACCTCCGGTTCCCGGTCCGGCCTTGGCCGACGCGAACAGCGCGACGGCGTTGGTTATACTCTGGGCCGCCTTGCCGCGCCAGTCGGCGTTGAGCAACTGCGCCTCGTCCTTGGCGTTCGAGAGATAACCGAGTTCGACCAGCACCGACGGCACGTCGGGTGCCTTGAGCACCTTGAAGCCCGCCGAACGCTGCGGATTGTTGATGAGGCCGACGCTGGTCGACAACTGGCCAACCAGCGTGTGGGCGAAACTCATCGAGAAATTGTGCGTTTCGCGGCGGATCAGGTCGATCAGGATGTCGGTGACTTCCTTGTTGTCGTTCTTGATTTCCATGCCGGCGAACTGATCGGAGAGGTTTTCTCGGTCGGCAAGCGCCTGCGCCTCGGGGTCCGAAGCCTTGTCGGAGACGGTGTAGACGGTGGCGCCGCGAATGCCCTTGACGCTGATCGTGTCGGCATGGATCGAAATAAGCAGGTCGGCCTCATGCTGACGGGCGATGCGCACGCGGTCATCAAGACGCAGGAATTCGTCTGTGTCGCGCGTCATGAACACATCATAATTGCCAACGGCTGCGAGTTTGTCGCGCAGCTCCGTGGCGAAGGCCAGCGTGACATTCTTCTCGATGGTGCCGTTCAGGCCCTCGGCACCGCCGTCGATGCCGCCATGGCCGGGATCGATGACGACGGTGAACCGATGACCCGGATTGGAAACCGGTCCGGTGCCGACCCGCCCTCCCTTGTCGGTCGAAACGGTCGATCCGGTGGTCAGCGCCTGATTGGCCAGCGCCACATCGAACTCGCGCTCGGATGCCGCCGACATGTCGATGGCAATGCGGTAGCCGGTTCCGTCCTCGTTCTTGAGCACGTCGAGCTTGTCGACGGCAAAGGGACCCTTGCCGGTGAGGATCAGCCGCGAAACGCCCTCGCTAAGCGCGCCCAGACGCACGCCCTTGACCAGGCCCCGCGCCTTCAAATCCTTGGCATCAACGGCGAATCTCGTATTCGCGAGATCGATGACAAGACGGTTGGGACCGCGCAGCAGGAACCATTTGATATCGGGTTCGCGATCGAAGTCCATGACGATGCGCATCTTGGTGGCATCGCCGGCCATCTTGTAACCTTTTGCCACGAGCGGAGCGTCGGCGGCATTGGCTTTTGAGGACAAGGCAGATGAGACCGCCAGCAGCAGCAAGAGGCAGAAAGCGGCCAGGATCCGGCCGCAGACACGACATCCCTTGTCTGTGAAG
>NZ_RZRK01001529.1:0-423 GCF_003997835.1 Mesorhizobium sp. M7A.F.Ca.CA.004.12.1.1 | reverse complement strand
TCGTCAGTCTCGGCGTCGATGCTGGTGACGGCGGTGATGGCGCTTCCGGCGGCACCGCATCGGCAAGCAACGCCGGCAAGGTGGAAACATCGGGATTGGCCTCTTATGGCATGCTGGTGCGGTCGGCAGGTGGTGTGGGTGGCAATGGCGCCGATGGCGTCGGGGTCGTCAGCGGCGGCGGCAATGGCGGCGGCGCCACTTTGGGCGGAAATGCCACGGGCAGCAATTCGGGCGGCATCATAACGCATGGTGATTTCGCCAGCGGCATGGCCGTACAGTCGGTCGGCGGCGGCGGTGGTGGCGGCGGCGACGCCTTCGGCCTGTTCGGCGGCGGTGGCACCGGCGGCGCAGGCAATGATGGCGCCAATGCAACCGGTACCAACACCGGCAACATCACCACCAATGGTCGGGGTGCTATTGGCA
>NZ_RZRK01001528.1:0-425 GCF_003997835.1 Mesorhizobium sp. M7A.F.Ca.CA.004.12.1.1 | reverse complement strand
GGTCCAGGCGGCGCGGTAGACCAGAAGCGCCGCCGCATCGACGTCCAGCGCCATATCGGCGATGTGGCCCTGCACCATCTGAAGTTCGGCCATCGGCGCGCCGAACAGTTTGCGCTCGGCCACGCGTTTGATGCTTTCATCCAGCGCGCGCCGGGCAAAGCCGAGTGCCGCCGCACCAACGGTCGAGCGGAACACGTCGAGCACCGACATGGCGATGCGGAAGCCGTCGCCGGGTCTGCCGATCAGCGCAGCGGCCGGCAGGCGGACCTGATCGAAAGACAGCCGTGCCAGCGGATGCGGCGCGATTACTTCCAGCCGTTCCGCGATGCCAAGGCCCCTGGCGTCGCCAGGCACGAGGAAGGCGGAAAGCCCCTTGGCGCCCGGCGCCTCGCCGGTGCGGGCAAAGACGACATAGAGGTCCTGTC
>NZ_RZRK01001527.1:0-428 GCF_003997835.1 Mesorhizobium sp. M7A.F.Ca.CA.004.12.1.1 | reverse complement strand
GCCAGTACGACAAGGCCCTGTGGCCGCCGATGCGCGCCGCCATTGCCGATCGGATCCGGCAGAAACCACGCGACGACTGGGACCTGCTGTTTGCCCAGACCGATGCCTGCGTGGCCCCCGTCCTGTCGCTGCAAGAGGCGAAGCACCACCCGCACAATCGGGCACGCAACGCCTCTGTGACGACAGGTGCATTTGAGCGCCCGGCCCCCGCGCCGCGTTTCTCGAGCTCGCAACCGACATTGGCCACTATGCCAGGCGATGAGGATTTGTCGCCATCGGCAATTCTGGCACGTTTCGGCTTTGCGAAAGCCGAGATCGACGGCCTTGTCAAATCCGGCTTGCTGACCGATAACGATAACTAGAGAAGAAAGATCAACTTACTGCGGTGCTGCCTTGGACGAGCCGAAAGCATCGACACCAGGATCAGC
>NZ_RZRK01001526.1:0-428 GCF_003997835.1 Mesorhizobium sp. M7A.F.Ca.CA.004.12.1.1 | reverse complement strand
CTTCAAACTCGGTGTTCGGATCGAAGAAGTTCTCCGGCCGGGCGTTGTCGTTGATGTCGTCGCCATAGATGGCTTCGGCGGTGGTCAGAGTCTCGCCCTTGGCCTGGCGCTCGGCTTCGTCGGCCGTGCGGGCGATGTTGAGCGTGACGGTGACCTCGACTTCCGGATGCAGCGCGATCGCCACATTGGTGACACCGATGGTCTTGATCGGCTGGTTGAGCAGGATCTGGTTGCGGTTGATCGAGAAACCTTCCGCCGTCAGCAGATCGGCGATGTCGCGGGTCGAAACGGAACCGTAAAGCTGTCCGGTTTCGCCGGCGGAGCGAACGGCGATGAAGCTCTTGCCGTCGAGCTTTTCGGCGACCTGGGCTGCTTCCGACTTGCGCTCGAGGTTACGGGCTTCGAGCTGGGCGCGCTGGCCTTCGAAC
>NZ_RZRK01001525.1:0-430 GCF_003997835.1 Mesorhizobium sp. M7A.F.Ca.CA.004.12.1.1 | reverse complement strand
GGGTGGCGGCACGATCGACAACAGCGGCACCGTGCAGGGCGGCACGGGGGGCGCCAGCGGCTATGGCGATCCACGCTACCGCGCCGGATCTGGCGGGATCGGCATTGCCGGGGCAGGCCTCACCGTGACCAACAGCGGCACCATCGCCGGTGGATTCTCGATCGACGGCAACGGTCCCCAGGCTCATGCGATCCAGTTCACCGGTGGCGTCAATACGCTGGAACTGCACGCCGGCTCGGTGGTCAGCGGCACTGTGGAGGCCTTCAGCGCGGCCGACACATTCGGCCTCGGCGGTTCGGTCGGCGGTTCCTTCGATCTTTCACAATTGGGCGCGGCGGGCTCTTCCGCCCAGTATCAGGGCTTCGGCATCCTGGAAAAGTCCGGCACCGGCACCTGGACTATTTCCGGCACACCGGGCACGGTCATGGCC
>NZ_RZRK01001524.1:0-430 GCF_003997835.1 Mesorhizobium sp. M7A.F.Ca.CA.004.12.1.1 | reverse complement strand
GGCCACGCTGACCAAAAACGCCGCCAACGCCCATCGCTTCGATCGCATCCGCGTCAACGGCATCAATGTCGGCTGGACCGACACGCCGGCCGAACGTGTCATGCAGGCCGACACGTTGGGCAACGGGCCGGGCTGGCTCGATGCCGCCAACGCCTCGCAACCCTTCGGCCGCCTGTTCTCGACGAGCGACATCGCCAACCTCGCCGTCTTCCTGCTTTCGGATGCTGCCGGGCCGATAACCGGCACGCTCGTCGACCAGGAACAGTGGGTGATCGGGGCGAATCGGTGAGCGCCATCGAAACGCATGCGCCCTGCATGACGCATTTCGGCGTCGGCACCGTTGCCGTCAGAAGTTGGTCGCGATGACGGTGACTGAAAAAACCTATCGCCCATTCGCTCAAAGCACCCGCGCCGCTTCACAGCGCCAGGC
>NZ_RZRK01001523.1:0-431 GCF_003997835.1 Mesorhizobium sp. M7A.F.Ca.CA.004.12.1.1 | reverse complement strand
GCGCCAGACCGGTGCCGAGCCCGAGGCCGCCGAATATCGCGCCCAGCAACAGCAGCGGCAAAGGCGGCCAGCTTTTCTTCAAGGCGGGCATGGCATTGGAGATGATGCGCGCATTGGTGCTGTCGACATTGATCTGCTCGCGCGTCTCCTGGGCGCGCTGGAGATAGTTCGAGTAGACGGAACGCAGCGCCTCGAGATCGCGCTGCAATTCGCGCAGCCGCACCGAGGCCTGGTCGGTGTCGAGCGACTTGCTCTTCATGCCGGCGACCTTGGCTTCCAGCGCCTGCTGGTTGGCCAGCGCCCGTTCGTAGTCCGTCTCGGTGGCGGTGGCGATGCGGCCGAGCTCGCGCGCGATCAGCTGGCGCGTGTCGCGCAGCTGCTGCTGGGCTGCGATCAGCGAAGGATGACGCGGCCCCAGCTCCGTGCCGAGC
>NZ_RZRK01001522.1:0-434 GCF_003997835.1 Mesorhizobium sp. M7A.F.Ca.CA.004.12.1.1 | reverse complement strand
ATGCAAGCCGTTGTCCCAAAACCGCTGCACAATTTTGGGCGACTTGCATTTGCCGCGCCATTAACACAGTTGTTTTCGCCCCGCCACGTTTGCCACGCGAAATTTGCTGGCCGGATTGCGCCAGCCAGGCCCGCGGGTCGCTATTTCCTCGCCTTGCGACCTTTCAGCAGTGCCTCGGTAAGCGTGATTTCGGCAAACAGCGCCTGCGACGTATGGTCGTTGATCTCGCCGCTGCGAAACATGGCGCGCACGGCCTCGCGCTCGGCTTCGATGCCGGCAGATCTCAATTCGAGTTCCAGCCTTCCGGCTTCGCGCGCCTCAGCGCGGGCCTCATCGGCTTCGTCCGAGGCGGCGATGCGGCGCCGGTAGCCGGCGACAATGTTATCAGCAGCGGCAAGCCTGGCGCCGGGCACCTCGCCCCCCTCATCATCAGC
>NZ_RZRK01001521.1:0-436 GCF_003997835.1 Mesorhizobium sp. M7A.F.Ca.CA.004.12.1.1 | reverse complement strand
GTATTCGTTCGAGTAGAGAAGGAGCCAGGGGGCAACCGGCTGGAAGGACGCATCATTCGCGTCGTAGAGCGGGGCATCAAGCAAGTCGTGGGGACGTTTAAGGATGAACAGCATTACGCGTTTGTCATCCCGGATGAAAAGCGGATCGGCAAGGACGTGTTCATTCCGAAAAATGCGTACAACGGAGCAGTAGATGGCCACAAAGTCGTGGTCAACATCGTGCGTTATCCGGAAGGTAGAGTGAATCCGGAGGGCGAAGTCGTAGAGATTTTGGGTCACAAAAACGATCCGGGAGTCGATATTCTCTCGATCATCCGCAAGTTTAATCTGCCAGAAGCATTTCCAGAGGATGTATTGTCTGAAGCAGAGGCTGCACCTAGTGAAATCTCCGAAGAAGAAATTAAAGGACGTCGCGACCTGCGCGACCGTATGATGG
>NZ_RZRK01001520.1:0-436 GCF_003997835.1 Mesorhizobium sp. M7A.F.Ca.CA.004.12.1.1 | reverse complement strand
GCACCGCCGAAACCTTGTCGGCGGTCGAAGGCGCCCGCTCGTCGCTGTCCGACAGCGTCGCTGATCTCATCGGCCGCATGACCAAGTCCAGCTCGCAGCTCGGCCAGCTGATCGATCAGGCCGCGGTCAATCTCGGCCAGG
The DNA here is from genome assembly GCF_003997835.1 of Mesorhizobium sp. M7A.F.Ca.CA.004.12.1.1. Taxonomy (NCBI): domain Bacteria; kingdom Pseudomonadati; phylum Pseudomonadota; class Alphaproteobacteria; order Hyphomicrobiales; family Phyllobacteriaceae; genus Mesorhizobium; species Mesorhizobium sp. M7A.F.Ca.CA.004.12.1.1. The sequence continues at coordinate 295 of NZ_RZRK01001520.1, read as the reverse complement.
TCGATGAACGCCTGAGCGGCAGCACGCAAAGCTTCGCCGCCACCACGGAAAAAGCCGCGCAGACCTTCGCCAGCTCGGCACGTCTGGTCGATTCGAACACGACGAGGCTGACGGAACTGTCGTCGTCCACCTTGCGCGAGGTGGCGTCGATCGCCACCAAGTTCGACGAACACAGCCGCCTGCTGTCCAGCGCTTCGGACCTGCTGAGCTCGGCCCAGAGCAATCTCGAACACACGCTCGAACGGCAATCGTCGCTCGAAGACCTCGCTGTCGGCCTGGTCAAGAAGTCGGAAGA
>NZ_RZRK01000151.1:0-9960 GCF_003997835.1 Mesorhizobium sp. M7A.F.Ca.CA.004.12.1.1 | reverse complement strand
CTCTCTGTTATGGCCGAACGCGTCTTCGCCGCCGGTTTCGTCTGGCGCGTCATCGAGCAGAAATGGCCGGGCTTCGAGGAGGCGTTTCTGCGCTTCGAGCCGAAGCGGCTGCTGTTCCAGCCCGATGATTTCTGGCACGATCTGACGGCCGACCAGCGCATCGTGCGCAACCCGCAGAAGATCAGATCCGTGCGCGACAACGCCGCCTTCGTCGAGCGCGTGTCGAAGGAATATGGCGGCTTCGGCCAATTCCTCGCAAACTGGCCGGCGGACGACCAGGTCGGGCTGATGGCCTGGCTCGGCAAGCATGGCAGCCGGTTGGGCGGCAATACGGGCCAGTATTTCCTGCGCTGGCTGGGTTGGGATGCGTTCGTCATCTCGGGCGATATGGCCGCGGCGTTGCGCGACGCCGGCCTCGACATCGCCGAAAGCCCGACCTCGAAGAGGGACCTCGACAAGATCCAGGCACAGATCAACCAGTGGGTGGTGCAGACAGGCCTGCCGCGCCGGCATATTTCACGCATCTTGGCGATGTCGATCGGCGAGAATCATTCGCCGCAAGCGTTGCGCGAATATATGGGCGACGATTGATACCTGGTCGTCTCGCCACGATTGAAGCACGTCGATCGGTCCGCACACGATTGACGTATGTCAATCGGTCCGAATTGGTCCAAACGAACGCCATTGCCCGGGCAATTTTGCCGCGCTAAGTCAGCAGGCATGACCAAGAAGCTCGACATCCTGCGCATCGCCGTCGCCCAGCTCAATCCGACTGTCGGCGACATATCAGGCAATCTCGCCAAGGCCCGCGAGGCGAGGGCGGATGCCGCACGCCAAGGCGCCGATCTCGTGCTCTATACCGAGCTTTTCCTCGCCGGCTACCCGCCGGAGGATCTGGTGCTGAAGCCGGCCTTTTTGAAAGCCTGCGAAAAGACGGCACAGGACTTTGCCGCCGACACCGCGGATGGCGGTCCCGGCGTCATCATCGGCACGCCGTTGAAGCGCAAGAGCGGCACGCACAATTCGATCGTCTTCGCCGATGGCGGCAAGATCATCGCCGAACGCTACAAGCTCGATCTGCCGAACTACGGCGAGTTCGACGAGAAGCGCGTCTTCCAGGCCGGACCCGAGATCCAGGGGCCGGTCAATTTCCGCGGCGTGCGCATCGGAGTTCCGATCTGCGAGGACATCTGGGGCGACGTCGATATCTGCGAGTCGCTGGCCGAAAGCGGGGCGGAAATCCTGCTGGTGCCGAACGGCTCGCCCTATTATCGCGCCAAGATCGATGTCCGCCACCAGGTCGTCATCCGCCAGGTCATCGAATGCGGGCTGCCGATGATCTATGCCAACCAGCTTGGCGGGCAGGACGAGTTGATCTTCGACGGCGCGTCGTTTGCCATTGGCGCCGACAAGACGCTTGCCTTCCAGATGAGCCAGTTCGAGGAAGCGGTCGACATCACCACCTGGAAAAGACAAGGGGATCACTGGGTCTGCTCGGAAGGGCCGATGTCGAAAATCCCGGACCGGGAGGAGGCCGACTATCGCGCCTGCATGTTGGGCCTGCGCGACTACGTCAACAAGAACGGCTTCAAGAATGTGGTGCTTGGTCTGTCCGGCGGCATCGATTCGGCGATCTGCGCGGCGCTTGCCGTCGATGCGCTCGGCGAGGAACGCCTGCGCGCCGTCATGATGCCCTATCGCTACACCTCGAAGGACTCGCTGAAGGATGCCGAGGATTGCGCCCGGGCGCTCGGCTGCCGCTATGACATCGTGCCGATCTTCGAGCCGGTCGAAGGGTTTCTGCACGCGCTGACGCAGATATTCGAAGGCACCAAGGAAGGCATCACCGAGGAGAATTTGCAGAGCCGCGCGCGCGGCACCATCCTGATGGCGATCTCCAACAAGTTCGGCTCGATGGTTGTCACCACGGGCAACAAGAGCGAGATGTCGGTTGGCTACGCCACGCTCTATGGCGACATGAATGGCGGCTTCAATCCGATCAAGGACCTTTACAAGATGCAGGTCTACGCGCTGTCGCGCTGGCGCAACAGCCACGTGCCGCCGGGCGCGCTCGGGCCCTCGGGCGAGGTGATCCCGAAAAACATCATCGACAAGGCGCCATCGGCGGAATTGCGCGAGAACCAGACCGACCAGGATTCGCTGCCGCCCTATCCGGTGCTGGACGACATCCTCGAATGCCTGGTGGAAAATGAGATGGGTGTCGACGACATCGTCGCGCGCGGCCATGACCGGGCGACGGTGACGCGCATCGAGCATCTGCTCTACATCGCAGAATACAAGCGAAGGCAGGCCGCGCCGGGCGTGAAGATCACCAAAAAGAATTTTGGTCGCGACCGCCGCTATCCCATCACCAACCGGTTCAGGGATCGCGGCTGATAGTCTGATTTCATTGACTCCAGCTTCCCTCTTTCTCGGCTTTCGCGAGTGATAACATGGGATCAGTCCCGTTGTTCGAGGGCAAAGTTCACCACAACCTGAGCCTGCGGCGTAGGGACATGGAATTTTTCCGAAAGCTCCGATGCAAGTTCGTCGCCACGCGACGCCCACAGATCATGGAAGTCTACGACAGTAGCGCCGATTAACTCACCACTGCGGTCGTAGCGCCAAACGATACCTGACTTGTCCTCGATGCCGCGAGCGGCAACGTCCCTCCGACGGCTTATGTAGAGCACGTCGGAATCGGCATCATAAACGACCTCGAAAGCGCTAATCCTGCTCATCTGGCCTCCGATACACCAACTCTCGGTCGCCGGTCGTCTCTGCGAAGTAGAATGTTTTAACACGACCTGATGTTCCATCACCTACCAATTTCACAGGCAACCTAAGAGGGTCGCCTGTGGCATTGGTGCTCTCTGTATCAACGAAAACCACTGAATTTCCGTAACTTTTTTCGACATGGGTTGGATTGCTGATCGCTGAACCCACTGCGATCTCGATAGAAGGCAGTTCGACCGGCACTTCAGGGTGCTCGGTCTTAACATGTTCGATGGTGCTTTCGTAAAGTCTGACTTCCTTCAGTCCCGGCACTGCATCGGTCGAGATGACCTTGTAGCCGGTCACTTCTTTTTTCTCGCACCCTCGGCGGCGATCCGCCGTGTATAGGCGGTCTGAATCTCGCCCCATTCCGCTTCGTATTCGGCAAGTTGCCGAGCAAGGATTGTCTGCAGGTCTTTCGCCGTTCCGGGGCTTAGATGAACGACGGCCGCTGGCAGCATCATCCCTGCATGTGTATTTTTTGCGATGACGGGCACCTGCCTAGCAAAGATAACGCTGATGTCGGTGCTACTGACAAAAAGCTGGACGCTGGCGCCGTAGAACTCCGGTGTATTGAGGTGCGTAACGTCTGCTGCCGCAACTTCAACGGCCCCCTCTATCTCATCCGATAGTCTGGTCGCCTTTGCCGGCCTTGTCGGCGGCTTTGCCGGCCTTGTCGCACTTGCTGCTTTTGCCATTTTACTTTGCCCCGCCCCTTTGTTCTTAGGCAGTCACCTTATCTTATTGGAATTGCCAAGCAAGAGGCGGGGATGGTCGGGCTCGAACCGACGACCCCTCGCTTCTTAGACGAGTGCGCTACCAACTGCGCTACACCCTGATAGACGGTTTCCCGTCCAGCGCGGAAATGGGGATCGACTCGACCACTTTCAAGTCACATGTTCGAAGGGGATAGTCGCGAAACAAATGTCATTTGGACGGTAAAGCCATGCCCGACTGTGAAATCAGCTTCGACATGTCACGGATCGATTTCCGCGCGACATCGGACCTGTTGATGGCAAGCTATTGGGGCGCCGGACGCACTGATGAAGTCCATCGCCGCGCCTTTGCCAATTCGCTTTGCGTCGGCGCCTATGTCGACGGCAGGCAAGTCGGCTTCGGCCGCGCGATCACCGACCGCACGGTGTTCGCCTATCTCGCCGACATCATCATCTGGCCCGGGCATCGCGGGCAAGGCATCGGTAGCCGGCTCGTCCAGGCCCTTATCGATCATCCTGAAGTCAGGACTGTTTTCCACTGGAGCCTGTCGACCAGCGACGCACACGGCGTCTATGAGAAGCTTGGGTTCAAGCCATCGACCGATGGCCGCTACATGCGCTTGGATCGCATTCCTGAATGAGGCGCGCGGCTTGCTCCGTTGTTGCAAAATAATCGCAGTGGTTGGACCAGATACACTTTTGGCGTGAACTCGTCTTGGCGATGCATCGGAGCGTCTCTATAAGGACACCTCCGCAATTGTCTTGCGGGAGGTCCGAATGGCAGTATTTCACATGGTAATGCGAGGCCGCGAAGCCTAGGTCTCATCCGGCGCTCCGCGAAGGTTCCCCTTCGTGCCGATGCCGGACCGAGCACAGGCTTATGCCGATGCCGATCGCCGCCCGATTTGGGCGATACGCCAAATATGCCACTCCGCTTCCGGGCACTCATTGGCTCCTTGCGCGGCTTCTTCAATTTTCGACTTACTGGGATCGGGCTCGTTTGTGCCCGAATGACATCATGGCTCGTTTTAAGATCGATTTGCGCGCGAGCGCCTTTCGCAGCGTTCTTGGCTTCACGCTTACCCATTGGCGGCGCCAGCCTTGGCGGCTCTCGCTCATCATGGGCAGCTTCCTGCTGTCGACGCTGGCCGATGTGCTGACGCCGCTCTATTCCGGCCGGCTGGTCGACGCCGTCGCCAGCAGCGCCGGCGCCGACGCGATTGCCTGGAATGCCGCGATGACGGCGTTCTCGATGTTGATGGCGCTCGCGCTGGCCGGCGCCGTGTTGCGCAACCTGGCGTTCATGGGGATCGTCGAGCTGACTTTGAAGATGATGGCCGACATCGCCGCCGATGCTTTCCATCGCGTCCAGCGCTTTTCCACCGACTGGCATGCCAACAGCTTTGCCGGCTCGACCGTGCGCAAGGTGACGCGCGGCATGTGGGCGCTCGACCTGCTCAACGACACCATCCTCATCGCGCTGCTGCCGTCAATCGTCATGCTGGTCGGCTCGACATTGCTGCTTGGCTGGTTCTGGCCGTTGATGGGGGCGGTCGTTGCTGCCGGTTCGGTGCTGTTCATCACGGTGACGGCGCTGCTGTCGCTTGGCTATGTCGCGCCGGCGGCAAGGCTCGCCAACACGTGGGATACCCGCCTCGGCGGCTCGCTGGCCGACGCGGTCAGCTGCAACGCCGTGGTCAAGGGCTTTGGCGCCGAGGAGCGCGAAGAACGCCGACTGGCCAAGGTCGTCGCCAAATGGCGTGCGCGCACACGGCGCACCTGGGTGCGCGGCACCATCAACGGCACCACGCAAGGGGTGCTGCTGCTGGTCATGCGCGCCGCGGTGATCGGCCTGGCGCTGATGCTGTGGTCGTGGGGGCAGGCGAGCGCCGGCGACGTTGCCTTCGTGCTGACCTCGCTCTTCGTGCTGCAGGGCTATCTCAGGGATATCGGCACGCATATCCGCAATCTGCAGCGCTCCATCAACGATATGGAAGAGCTGGTCGATTTCCAGTCCGAACCGCTCGGCATCGAGGACCGGCCCGGCGCCAAGCCGATCCGGATCACCGAAGGACGGATCAGCTTTGACAACGTGACCTTTCACTATGGCCATCACCGATCGGCGCTTTACCGCGACTTTTCGGTCGATATCGCGCCGGGTGAGCGCGTCGGGCTGGTCGGCCATTCGGGATCGGGCAAGACGACCTTCGTCAAGCTTATCCAGCGGCTCTATGATGTGAATGCGGGGAAAATCCTGGTCGACGGCCAGGACATCTCGCAGGTGGCGCAAGCCTCGCTGCGCGGGCAGATCGCCATCGTTCAGCAGGAGCCGATCCTGTTCCACCGGTCGCTGGCCGAAAACATCGCCTATGCCAGGCCGAGTGCGACGCAGGAGGAGATCGAGCATGCCGCGAAGTTGGCGAGTGCGCATGACTTCATCACCAGCCTGCCGAAGGGCTATGGCACGCTGGTCGGGGAACGCGGCGTGAAGCTGTCGGGCGGCGAACGTCAGCGCGTGGCGATCGCGCGCGCCTTCCTTGCCGATGCGCGCATCCTGATCCTCGACGAGGCGACATCGAGCCTCGATTCGGAGTCGGAGGTGCTGATCCAGCAGGCGATGGAGCGGCTGATGGTCGGCCGCACGACGCTGGTCATCGCGCACCGGCTTTCGACGGTGAGGGCGCTGGACCGGCTGCTGGTCTTCGATCGCGGCAACATCGTCGAGGAAGGCTCGCATAATGAACTGATCCGGCTGAAAGGCGGCATCTACCGCCGCCTGTTCGAGCGCCAGGCATTGGAACTGACCAAGGGACTTGTGAGCTGAGTTGAGGCGGCCTTCAGCTTCGGCCGGAGGCCGCCTCTGTCCGGCACGGTCAGCCCAGCGGGCTGGAGCAGGGCATGCGATCGCAAGGCCGCGGCCAACCCGCCGATCAGCGCAGCGATGCTGGCCGACTTGATTTGCCTGTGAAGCCCTGTCCGGATAGTAAGTCTTGAGACCTCTGTTCATCATACTGACCGAGATACGTTGTTTCTACCATTGGTTGATATATATCCGATGGAGGGCAACCCACGGATGTTCTTCACGATGCATCTTTCTGCAAATGCCGAGGAGAAGTTGGCTGCGCCGTCAGTGCTGGAATCTCAGCATGGCTCGGTTCGGCCGCTGGCTGCCGAAGATCTTGAGCGCGTCGCCGCACTCTTCCTGACGAAGTTTCGCCGGCGCCGGCGTCACCTCCTCGATCGCGCGATCGCGGAAACGGCCGCGTATATGAGAGAGATTTACCTCGACCCTGCCGGCCAGTCCGGGGAAAGCAACGCTCTTGTCCAGATCAACCGGCACGGTCGTCTGGGTGGATTCCTCGGCGTTCTGAAAGCCCGCTACGAGCTCAATGGAGCGCCATTGAATGCGGCGATCATCGGGCCGCTCATGGCCGACCCCGGCACCGATGACGGCTCGGCCGGACCCCAATTGCTGCGTGCCTTGCATCAAGGCGAATTCGATCTGCAGCTGACCGATTCGGCCAACCGGACATCCTTGGCCTTCGCGCGCCCGATGAAGTACCAACTCCTCCCGGTGCATTGTCTGGGATGGACATATGTTTTCCGGCCGGCGGCGATGGCCGCCGCCGCACTGCACCGTAAATGGCCTGGCCTGCCTCGCCTTGTACTCGATCCATGCGCAAGAGCATTCGATGCTCTCGCCAAGAAAAGGTTCGAGCCACCGGTCCTCCATTCATCGTCGCATCGCACCCATCGTGAGCCGATCGATGCCGTTCAATTTGCCGAGAAGCTGCCGACCCTCCTGTCTGGTTACGCTCTTCGGCCGAGTTGGAAGGATGGGGAACTTGCACGGCTGCTTGCGCTGGCGGCCGAGAAGCGGGCCGACGGCCCCCTTCATTTCGGTGGGACCTACGACGAAACGGGCAAAATGCTCGGTTGTTATGCCTTCTATGGTCAAGCCGGCGGCGTGGCGAACCTGTTGCAGATCCAGGCATCCGGATTGCACTGGGGCGCGACGCTGGATGCGCTTGTCGCCGCCGCATGGGAGATGGGCTGTGTGGGCATCACCGGACAGACGCAGACCAAATTCATACCTCAACTCTTTGGCTACAAGAATGTCTTCTTCCGCTATGCCGGGGGAACAATGGTCCGCTCGCGGATCGCCGAGGTCACGGAAGCGGTCCGCTCCGGCGACATCTTTATCGGTGGATTGGTGGGCGACCGCTGGACCCGCCTCAGTTCCGATGATTTCGGCCGCTGATCGCCTTCAAGCGCTACAAACTTGGGTTAATGGGTTCCTTCGGAGCCTTCGCCGACGCGTTGGCTGACGGAGCATCAAACGAAAAACCCGCCTGTGCGGCGGGTCGCTGGCGCAAATCAGCACCATAGCCAAATATGTACCATAGCTGAGGGCACCGAGTCAAGAAAAAATTCCTATCGTGAAAAGCTGCCGGCACAAATGGGCACCGCCGGCCTGGGCGCAGTCGGAGGCGTCCACCGTCCGGTCTTTTCATTCCAGCCGCCATGTTCTATGTCTGCCGGCCAGCGCGGGGGCGCGTCTTGTCAACCACAAAAGCATCCGGTACGCCCCGTTCATGACAGTTACCGTTCGTTTCGCCCCGTCGCCGACCGGCCGCATTCATATCGGCAATGCGCGCACGGCTCTGTTCAACTGGCTGTTTGCCATGAACAACAAGGGCCGATTCATCCAGCGCTTCGACGACACCGACATTGCGCGCTCGAAGCAGGAGTTTTCCGACGCCATCCTCTACGACCTGCATTGGTTGGGCATTTTTCCCGACGCCACCGAGTACCAGTCGCGGCGCTTCGATATCTATGACGCGGCGGTCGAGAGGTTGAAGGCGGCAGGCGTTCTCTATGCCTGCTATGAAACGCCGGAGGAACTCGATCTCAGGCGCAAGGTGCGCCGCACGCGCGGCCTGCCGCCGGTCTATGGCCGGGAGGCGCTGACGCTGACGCACGAGCAGATCGCCGAGTACCAGGCCGATGGCCGCCAGCCGCACTGGCGTTTTCTCCTCCCCAATTTCTCAGGCGATCCACAACAGCCGGAACGCACCGAAATCCACTGGAACGACCTGGTGCGCGGCGAGGAAACCGTCGATCTGGCTTCGCTTTCCGATCCGGTCCTGGTGCGCGAGGACGGCACCTATCTCTACACGCTGCCTTCCGTCGTCGACGACATCGAGATGGGCGTCAGCCATGTCATCCGCGGCGACGACCACGTCACCAACACCGGCGTGCAGATCGCCCTGTTCCAGGCGCTGGCTGCCGAGCCGCCAGTGTTCGGCCACCATAATCTCCTGACCACCGCATCGGGCGAGGGCTTGTCGAAGCGCACCGGCGCGCTCTCGATTGAAAGCCTGCGCGAGGACGGCATCGAGCCGATGGCCGTCGCATCATTGGCCGTCCTGGTAGGCACTTCGGAGAATGTCGCGGCGGTGCCGACGATGGGCGAACTCGCCGAACGCTTCGATCCGGCGGCGACATCGAAATCCGCCGCCAAGTTCGATCCGGACGAGCTGTTCGTGCTCAACCGGTCGCTGCTGCACCACATGCCGTTCGCCGAGGCACAAGACCGTCTGATCGTGCTCGGCGTCTCCGGCGAGCAGGCCGAACCGTTCTGGCTGGCGGTGCGCGGCAATCTCGACAGGCTGGCCGATGCGGTCAACTGGTGGCGTATCCTGCGCGACGGACCGCAGGAGAAGCCGGAATTTTCCGGTGACGACCGCGATTTCCTTCGACAGGCCTTCGATCTGCTGCCGGAGGAACCCTGGAGCGCGACGATCTGGAAGGACTGGACGGGCAAGATCAGGGAAGCGACCGGCCGCAAGGGCAAGGCGTTGTTCATGCCGCTCAGAACAGCCCTTACCGGACTGCCTTCGGGGCCGGAGCTTGCAGATCTATTGCCGCTGATGGGTCGGGAAGGAACGTTGGCCCGACGACCCTGACCTTGCGCTGTTCCGGCGGCAAGGCTGATATCGGCGACGTCACCGGCTTGGCGGAAACCCGCTTGATCGTCTCGCGGTCGAGCCCGCCTTCCTGATTGGCCAGCGTTTCGGGATCGGCACCTGGATCCGGTTTGGAGATCGGCACCGGAATGAACGGTGCGGAGTCCGTCTCGGGTTGCAACTGTTCCGGATTCGGCGGGTTGCCGGCGATGATCTGAAAACCCTGCGCGGCGGCGTTGCAGCCGCAAGCCGGCAGCCGCGACATATCGGGCTGCTTGTAGAGATAGGCGGTCGGCAATTCGCTGTAGGGCCGGCCGGTGACGGATGACGTCATCGAGGCCGAATCGTCGTCCATGCCGCGCGAATAGAAAACCTGCATCTCGGTGCCGGGGCAGCTCGATTCGCAATTCTTCTGGTCACGTTCGAAATCGCCTGCCGAGGCTGAGTTCGACATCGGGAAGAAGTAGCCGTCGCAGGTGCGCACACAGGAAGTGTGGAAC
>NZ_RZRK01001519.1:0-438 GCF_003997835.1 Mesorhizobium sp. M7A.F.Ca.CA.004.12.1.1 | reverse complement strand
CTTCTGTTCCGTATCTCCTCGCGTCCCCAAAAATGGGAAGAGAAAAACCCGAGGAGTTTGACATCATGCGTAGATACGCCACCCTTTTGCTCGCCGGTACGATCGCCGTTTCGGCCCTTGCCACCGCTGCCTATGCCGAAAACCCGATGGTTGGCGGCGCCGCGATGTATGCTAACAAAAACATCGTCGAGAACGCCGTGAACTCGAAGGACCACACCACGCTGGTCGCCGCCGTGAAGGCCGCCGGCCTTGTCGAGACACTGCAGGGCGCCGGTCCGTTCACCGTGTTCGCTCCGACCAACGAGGCCTTCGCGGCCCTTCCGGCCGGGACGGTCGAGACGCTGCTCAAACCTGAAAACAAGGACAAGCTCACCAAGATCCTGACCTGCCATGTCATCGGCGCCAAGGCGATGGGGGCGGATGTCGCCGCGATGGCCA
>NZ_RZRK01001518.1:0-438 GCF_003997835.1 Mesorhizobium sp. M7A.F.Ca.CA.004.12.1.1 | reverse complement strand
GTCTACGGCTTCATGAAGCATGGTCTCGGCTTCCTGAAACTGTTCGTGCCGCATGGCGTGCCGGTCTTCCTGCTGCCACTGGTGGTGCTGATCGAAGTGATCTCCTTCGTGTCGCGCCCGGTCAGCCTCTCGGTTCGTCTGTTCGCCAACATGCTCGCCGGCCACATCACGCTGAAAGTGTTTTCCGGCTTCGTGGTCAGCCTGAGCGCGCTCGGCGCGGTCGGCGTCGCCGGCTCGATCCTGCCTCTGGCGATGGCGGTGGCGCTGACGGCACTGGAACTGCTGGTCGCCTTCCTGCAGGCCTACGTCTTTGCCGTGTTGACCTGCATGTATCTCAACGACGCCCTGCACCCCGGGCACTAGGTCCAAAAGTTTCCGGCCCAAGAATTTCCAACATTGGCGCCGGATGGAATCGCAACGGAATTTTAGATCCAAAGG
>NZ_RZRK01001517.1:0-438 GCF_003997835.1 Mesorhizobium sp. M7A.F.Ca.CA.004.12.1.1 | reverse complement strand
CTTTCTCCATGAATTCCGGCCACAGATTGTGGGCATCGTGCAGCAGCACATGGTGCTGGATTTCGGAGGCTGCGATTTCAGCAACACCTTCCGGCAGCAAGGCCGGGCTGCAGACGGCGACGATCTGCTGGGGAAACAGCAGGTCGACGATCAGCCCAGCGCCGAAGGGCGGGCGGCCTTGCCTGACCGCGATGTCGACGCCATCGGCCTGGAAGCTCGACAGGCTCTCGCTGGCCAGCACGCGCAAATCGACCAGCGGGTTGTGCGCGACGAAGTCGTGCAATCTCGGGATCAGCCATTTGGTGGCGAAGCTCGGCGTCACGCTGATCGTCAGCCGCGCCGGCTCGGGACGAAGCAGCAGCGTCGCCTCCGAGATCAGGTCGAAGGCGCGGCGGATATTGGGGACATAGGCGCGGCCCTCATCGGTCAGCGCCAGGC
>NZ_RZRK01001516.1:0-439 GCF_003997835.1 Mesorhizobium sp. M7A.F.Ca.CA.004.12.1.1 | reverse complement strand
CTCCGTAGACCCCGGTCACGTCGCGGGCGCGGCGGATATGGCGAACCGTGCCGCGGAAATATGTCTTGGACACGCCGAAAGCCAGGCCTCCGGACACGGCGCCGATCGAGATCGGGTAGCTCTTGCCATGGAAGGTGAAGGTGCCCTTGCCGCCGGAGCCACCGACGAAGAAGGCCGCCTTGTAGACGGCGAAGCGGATCGTGCCGCTGTCGGCATGCGCGGCGCTGGCAAAGCCGATGCTCGCGGTGGCGATGGCGGCAACCGCGATGGAACGAAATCCGGATGAAATCTTCATGGTGAGAACTCCTCAATGTCGCCGCTTTGCCGGCCGCGGCGTGGGATCAAAGTTACAACTGAACAATCTCGCCCGCGATTTGGTTCCAGGCCCCGTGACTTGGTTCCAGGCATGTTCGAATCCGGCTGCGGGAAGGCCCGGGGA
>NZ_RZRK01001515.1:0-440 GCF_003997835.1 Mesorhizobium sp. M7A.F.Ca.CA.004.12.1.1 | reverse complement strand
GTTTGTCGGCTACATCGTGCTCGGCCACCGCGTCGCCGCGTCAGGCGTAGGCGCCGGCATCGCCGGCCTGGGTGCCGCCATGGCGATCGCCTTCATCGTCGTGCTGCCGATCGGCCTCACCGATGCGCTGCCGGCCTTTTTCTCACTGCCGCTGCTGTTCGCCGCCATCGGCGTCGGCATCTGCTCCTCTGTCATTCCCTGCATCTGCGACCAGCTCGCCATGTCGCGGCTGCCACGCGCCAGCTTCGCGCTGATGCTGTCGCTGCTGCCCGTCACCGCGACGCTGATCGGCGTCGTCGTGCTGCGCCAGATGCCAAGTTTTACCGATTGCCTCGGCATTGCGCTGGTGGTCGCCGGCGTCGCCTTCCACAAGCCGGCGAACACGGATTAGACGAACGCCCTATGCCAGTTTCTGCTTGAGGAAGGCGATCGTTCTGCCC
>NZ_RZRK01001514.1:0-440 GCF_003997835.1 Mesorhizobium sp. M7A.F.Ca.CA.004.12.1.1 | reverse complement strand
GAGGAGGTCTCTCCTCCTTTCGGTGATCGTCCCTGTGGCCGACCTTGCGGCGCATGGCATTGAACCAGGACATGACGGTCTCAGAAGGTCTGCCCGTGAGCCATCGCCAGGTGCTCGATGATCGGCCCGACGGCGAGCGCCGGGAAGAAGGTGAGGCCACCGACGATCAGGATGACGCCGACCAGCAGTCCGACGAACAGCGGGCCATCGGTCGGGAAGGTGCCGGCGGAAGCCGGAACCGTTTTCTTCGCCACCAGCGAGCCGGCAATGGCCAGCGCCGGGATGATGACCAGGAAGCGGCCCATCAGCATGCCGATGCCGATCGTGATGTTGTACCAGGGCGTGTTGCCGCTGAGGCCGCCAAAGGCCGAACCGTTGTTGGCCGCCGCCGAAGTGTAGGCATACAGAACCTCGGAGAAGCCGTGCGGGCCGGCATTGCC
>NZ_RZRK01001513.1:0-440 GCF_003997835.1 Mesorhizobium sp. M7A.F.Ca.CA.004.12.1.1 | reverse complement strand
GGCTTCAGCCGCGCCCAGGCGGGCTGCGCCGCCCGCGCCGCCTCGACGGCGAGTTCCAGCACGTTCGGCGTTGCCGAACGCAGCATGGCGATGGTCTCACCGGTTGCCGGATAGATGACCGGCAGCGGCGCGCCGCCTTCGTCCTCGATGTAGCGTCCGTTGACATAGTGCGATGCCGTGGGCTGGGCGCGCATGGGAGGTCTCCAAATCGTCTTCGCGGCATGCATGATCGTGCAGTCACGATCATGCTCTATCTGTCCGACGCCTGCCAGCTCGGATTGATCCATGGTTCCTGGTTGGACGGCGCCAGCGGCGTCCGGCCAAGGATGTGATCGGAAGCCTTCTCCCCGGTCATGATCGATGGCGCATTGAGATTGCCGTTGGTGACGCGCGGGAAGATCGAGGAATCGGCGACTCGCAAGCCTTCGACGCCAATGACC
>NZ_RZRK01001512.1:0-441 GCF_003997835.1 Mesorhizobium sp. M7A.F.Ca.CA.004.12.1.1 | reverse complement strand
GCACGAGATTGTCCTCGCCTATGCCGGACACCCAGATCGCCCGGTCAATCGAAGTATGCACCTGGTCGGAGGAGTAGATGCGCAGCCGCGCCTGCCCTGCCAGGCCTTGTTTGTTGCCTTGCCAATCGAGCGCCCGTTCGCGCATGGTCAGCACTGCGGCCAGTGTCGCCGACGAGGCTGAATCCTGGACTACGCCCGAGAAACCTTCCGGCAGGCCGAGCGCCTGGCGCATCCAGTCGACGGTGCGCGTTTCGAGTTCGGTCGCCGCCGGCGACGTCTGCCAGAGCATGCATTGCGCGGCCATCGCCGAAACCAGATATTCCGCCACCACCGAAACCGGCGCCGCATTGGCCGGGAAATAGGCGAAGAAGCGGGGATGCTGCCAATGCGTCATTCCCGGCAGGATCTTCTCTTCGAAGTCGGCGAAGATCCGGTCCATCG
>NZ_RZRK01001511.1:0-442 GCF_003997835.1 Mesorhizobium sp. M7A.F.Ca.CA.004.12.1.1 | reverse complement strand
GGCCCCGACAGATCGAAGCCAAGCAGCGCTTCGCCGCCCTCGCCTTTCTCGATCACCGTGGCGTCGAGCTGACCGAGCAAACAGGAATTGCCGTCATGGCCGAAATGGATGCGGTCGCCGGCGGCAATGCGCTTGCCCGGCCGCATGAAGGCCAGCCAGCGGTCCGGCGCCATGCGCATATGCAGCGTGGCTTCGACCTGCGCTGTCACTTCGCCTCGCCTCCGGATGCCTTTGAGCTGCGCTGGAATGACCTTGGTGTCGTTGAACACCAGCACGTCGCCGGCCCTGAGCAAGGACGGCAGGTCGCCAACCCTGCGGTCGTCGAACCCTTCGCCGGGTTTGACCACCAGCATCTTGGCGCTGTCGCGCGGCTCCGCCGGACGAAGCGCGATGCGCTCCTCCGGCAAGTCGAAGTCAAAGAGATCGACGCGCATCAGTAGAG
>NZ_RZRK01001510.1:0-443 GCF_003997835.1 Mesorhizobium sp. M7A.F.Ca.CA.004.12.1.1 | reverse complement strand
AGGCCATGGCGCTGGCCGGCGTCGCCGCGAATGCCAGGGAGCGCGAGGTCGTCGACGGGTTGCGATGCAGCGGCCTCGTCAGTGGCGTGGTCACGGCAGGCGACGCGCCCGTGCTGGGGTTCGATGAAACAGGCGCCTTTTCGATCATGCCGCCCAATCCCCGAAAGGTCGCTGACGTCACCGGGGCCGGTGATGCGCTGGCGGGCGCAACGGTCGCTGCCTTGCTGCGCGGACTGCCGCTGCGGGTGGCCCTGCGCGAAGGCATCGCCGGGGCGACGCTTGCCATCGAAAGCGCCAACGCCGTTCCCGAGTTCACCGCCTCAAGCTTCGCGGAAGCGCTGGCTCTTGTGCCGGATGCCAGGGAAGTGGCATGAGACCGGCGAATTCATAGGGCCGCGATGTTGCCTGGTGTCCCGACGGACGCGCCGCATTCCGGATTGGAG
>NZ_RZRK01000150.1:0-9970 GCF_003997835.1 Mesorhizobium sp. M7A.F.Ca.CA.004.12.1.1 | reverse complement strand
AAGCAACCAGGCGGATGATACGTTCTGCCTCGGACGGGTGCATGTGAACGTCGGTATCGACCCGACCTTCGCCTAACCGGTCGAGTCGCAGCGCGCCGTCGGGATTGACCATCACCTCGATGACGGACGGATCGGCCAGGGCTTCGGTGATTGCCGGACCCATGGCGGTGCGCAGCATGACACGCCGCCGGTGGTCGGCCTCGGGATGAGAGCTCATCCTTCCCCTCCCCCACCATTGTCTTTGCTAAGCGACTTTTTGCCGGAAGCGATCTGGCGGCCGACCTTCTCAACGAATTTCTCGAAACGCTCTTGGGCAATAGCCTGCGTTGATCGATCCGGGACCGGCGTGTGGGCGTGAAGGGTGATCGAAAAGCGGATGAAGAGCGCCAGGCTCTCCAGGATCACCTCGGAATCGCGCCTGACGTGGGCAAGATCGCGGGAGAGCCGGTCAAGCCTTACGCCGTAGCGCCGATCGAACTCGCTCTCGCCACGCCGCTCGATGAACGCCTCGATCGCCTTCGCCACGATCGCTGATTTGGTCGTTGACGGATCGCGACTGAGGTTGTCCAGTTTCTCGCTGAGCTCCGGCTCAAGCAGAAACTGATGGCGAATGCGGTGCGGCTTCATGCGGCTCGTTCCGACGGCCCGGCGTTGCGCCGGCGACGGGAGAAGCATCGGCCAGACGCTCAAAATTGCTTATGGCCGTTATCTACGCTGAGGTGCGCTCTGCAACTCAGCGGACTTCAGAAGCCGGGAATGACATCGTCGCCCCTGCCCTCGTTGATACCGTAGGCGCGGGCCGCAGTGGAAATCCGATCCATGACACGCTTGTCCGCGAGCGCTTCGCTGTCATCGTCTGCGGGCTTGTACAGATCGGCCTGATCGGGCTCTTGAGAGACAACAACGTCTTCTTCGGGCAGGCTTGGATGGCGTTGCTGCTGAACGCCTCCCTCGTCTTCAACTGGCGCGTCGGCGCTTTCCTCGTCCGCAGCAAGTCGGCTATCGACGCTGCACACTTGTCCAGTCCAGCCGTCCGGGCGTGATGCAGGGCAGTCCGCATAGGGTCCGTCGTGCAGCACCGGCGCAGGCAGCACCCGATCTGTGAAATTCTGATCCTGATAATAGCGCAGCTTCTTGGCGCGGATCGGCGGCAACCCAGAAACCAGGACCAATTCGTCTGACGGCGGCAATTGCATCACCTCGCCTGGCGTCAGGAGCGGGCGCGCGGTTTCCTGGCGGCTCACCATGACATGTGAAAGCCAGGGCGCAAGCCGATGGCCCGCATAGTTGCGCATCGACCTAAGTTCGGTTGCGGTGCCGAGGGCATCCGAGATGCGCTTGGCCGTGCGTTCGTCATTGGAGGAAAAGGCAATTCGCACGTGGCAATTGTCGAGAATAGCATTGTTCTCGCCATAGGCCTTTGAAACCTGGTTCAAAGATTGTGCGATCAGATAGGAGCGAATGCCATAACCTGCCATGAAGGCGAGCGCCGTTTCGAAGAAGTCGAGGCGACCGAGCGCCGGAAACTCGTCCAGCATCATGAGCAGCTGATGCTTACGGCTCTTCTTCGGGTCCCCCTCCAGACGCTCCGTCAACCGCCTGCCGATCTGGTTCAAGATCAGTCGCACCAAAGGCTTGGTGCGCGAGATATCCGAAGGCGGCACGACCAGATAGAGCGACAGCGGTCGCTCTCCATCCACTAGGTCAGCGATGCGCCAGTCGCAGGACGAAGTGGCCGCCGCGACCGTTGGATCACGATAAAGCCCGAGAAAGGACATGGCGGTCGAGAGGACGCCTGAGCGCTCGTTTTCCGACTTGTTCAGGAGTTCGCGGGCCGCCGAGGCCACTACGGGATGGACCTGAGGGTTATGCCCCGTCCCGAGATGGTTTGTCGTCATCATCCGCCGTAGCGTTGCGGCAAACGAGCGTTGCGGGTCCGACAGGAAGGTGGCGACGCGGGCAAGCGTCTTGTCCTCTTCAGCGTAGAGCACGTGCAAAATGGCGCCAACTAGAAGTGAATGGCTGGTCTTCTCCCAGTGGTTCCGTCGCTCCAGCGCGCCCTCGGGATCGACGAGGATGTCGGCGATGTTTTGAACGTCCCGGATCTCATCTGGGCCTTTGCGCACCTCCAGCAGCGGGTTGTAGCGTGCCGATCTCGGGTCGGTCGGATTGAACAGAAGGCAGTACGAGAATTTCGACCGCCAGCCGGAGGTCAACTGCCAATTTTCGCCTTTTATATCATGAATGATGGCAGACCCGGTCCAGGAAAGTAGCGTTGGAACAACCAGCCCCACGCCCTTGCCCGAACGCGTCGGCGCAAATGCCATGACGTGCTCCGGGCCGTCATGGCGCAGATAGCGATCGTTCAGCCTACCGAGGAAAACGCCCGCCGGCCGTAACAACCCTGCCGTCTCGACCTCATGAGTCGTGGCCCACCGTGAAGACCCATAGGTCGTAACCGACCCGCGCTGTCGCGCGCGCAAAAGCGAGCCTGCGATTGCGGCGGCACAGCCCAGGAATCCGCTGGCGCCTGCAAGCGTACCGGCTTTGTCGAAGACCTCCGGCGCATAAGCATCGAAGTGGAACCACCATTCAAACAGCTTCCACGGCTTGTAGATTGGCCAGCCGGCGAAGAGAAACCATGGTGCGCCGAGAGGCGTCTGGTAGGTCAGCATTTGAGCGCACCATTGGGTTGCCGTCCATACGCCGATAATGACAATTGCGCACACAACGGCGATCTGCCCGATCAGTAGCTTCGTAGGTGTCATCGGCTTGACCCGCTGAACAACGCGACCTAGCATCGCGCGGCGCAGCCGGGACAGGAATGTTCCTCACATACGATTTGGGAGCAATGAACGACTTCCTACGTATGCAGGTCGGTCAGCACGCGTGTTGCGCCTTCACGCGACACCATCCTCTCCATTCACCCTGAGGCCCGGCGCCGACGACAGTTGCGTGATCGCTCCTCCGCAAAGTTATCTTCTGCGTTCAGGGAGCCAGGGGCGCCTGGGCTGGCTGATGAACACCGTCCGCTCGCGCATGTGGGGTCGAATTGATTTGTGCCCAAGTGGAGGCAGGCTCATTTAACAGTTGCCGCAGTTCCCCTGGCTCGAACGCCATCATCGGTGGGGAAGCGGGTTCATCCTCCAACAGTTGCCGCAGTTCCTCTGGCTCGAACGCCATCATCGATGGGGAAGCGGGTTCATCCTCCAACAGCTGCCGCAGTTCCCCTGGCTCGAACGCCATCATCGATGGGGAAGCGGGTTCATCCTCCAACAGCTGCCGCAGTTCCCCTGGCTCGAACGCCATCATTGGTGGGGAGGCAGGCTCGTCCTCCAACAGTTGCCGCAGTTCCCCTGGCTCGAACGCCATCATTGGTGGGGAGGCAGGCTCGTCTTCCAACAGTTGCCGCAGTTCCCCTGGCTCGAATGCCATCATCGGTGGGGAGGCGGGTTCATCCTCCAGCAGCTGCCGCGGCTCTTCCTCGTGCGGCAAGCGCCTCCTTAGCCGGTCTTGCAGCGCCTGCCGATCGGCAACGAGGTTGTCGAGGGGCAGCGGCTCGTGGTCTGGCCGCTGCCCTTTCACCAATCGTTCAACCAGCGCCCACGTGCCCTCCAGGACAAATACGCCGCAATCATAATGGTTCGTCTGTCTGGCCATGGGGGCTGGCGCCAAGGTGGCATTCAGCAGTCCTGCGAGCTGTTTTGCAGGCACGTCGTTATATCCCTCTCGCTGGAGGGAGTCGTAGTGATAGGCGAACCGCCTTTCCGGGTCGCGGCGATCAACGAGCAGCAGCGACCAATGGGTGCCGGGGCTAGTAGCCGTGCCATTATTCACTGGCAAGAACAGGAAGTCGGCTGTGGCGTTGTTTTGATTATAGATGGACTGCAATATGCCTCGAGCGTCTTGCGGCGACGTGTGTCGCAGTAGATGGGATACGGAAGGATCCACCAGCCGAGTCCGGGCAGCGAGCGCCGGATTGATCCCCTGCAGTTGCCCCTCCAGCAAATTGTAATCTCTCTGGATATGGGCGTCGCTCAGCCATTCGGCGGCGCCGAGCACCCGCCCCGTTGCAACGTTGGACGGGGCTGTCGGATCGAGCGCCCCGATCTGAGCCCCAGAGGAACTGGTAGTCAGTGTGGTCACATCAACCAGTGGAAGGCCGCGGTAGGTGCCTGGCAGCCTAGCGGTTGCTGGCGAGGCGGGTTGGGGAGCTCTTGCCGGTGCCGCTGGCCCAGCTTCAGCAGCGGCCCCAACGCGCCTGGTGACTGCGTCTGCCGGATGAGCAGAAAGGACAGTTTCGCGCCCGAGCACAATGCGCGGCAGGATATCCCGGAGGTGAGCCAATGCAGAACTGATACTTAGCCTATTACCATAGGAGACAGCCTTGAAGCTCTCAACATCTTTATCCAGCGATTTGTCGTGAATCCGAGCCGCAATCCCAAGCTTGTTATTTTGACGCAGGTACTGACTAAAATGTCTAAGAAAATTTGTATAGCCGCCCACGGTATCTGGATTCCGTCCGGTCGCAGGCGCTGCCAGGTACTCCTTGGTCGAAGCGGCTCTGTAATTTCTAATGAGCTCGGCATCGTCAGGATAGGGGATCACGACAGGGCGAGCCATAATCGGGGCTCCGCCTGTCGACTTCTTGAGGTAACGCAGTGCGCCAGCCACGGTGGAGGAACCACCCGTACTCTCGTACTCCTTGAGATCCTGATCCAGCGACGAATGGTAAAGCCGAGCAGCAAACCCTGGCTTGTTGTTTTGAAGGAGCCACCGACTAAAGCCGAAAAGAGAATTTACATTGTAAGTGACCGTGTTCGCTTTGGCCTTACCCGCGTGGAATGCTGCCCTCAGCCCTTCGATAGCGGTCGCATCGTTGGAATAGACAGGACGCTTGTCGGCACCGTCGGGGACTACAATTGGACGATCCGGCTGCACTGTCGAGGGCATCGACCCACCACCTCCGGGATGCGGTGCTGGGGTGGATTCGTGCTCATCCCTCTGCCTGACGAGCTGCGCCTCACATTCCGGTGTAGCCACCTCATGAGGATCCTGCATCGGTTCGATCCCCTCCATCTCCTGCTGCAACCAAGCCAAAGCTTGGCGAGCGGCCTGCGCGGCTTCATCAACCGCGGAGGATGTCTCCACACCTCTGGCGGACGCCGGCAGAGCCTGCTCCGCCCGCCGTCGAAAGAGCTCTGGCGAGGCGGATTTCTCCGCCCACAATCTGGGCTGCGTAGCGAGTCCCCGTCCAGATTTATGTGGCACCGCCTCGCTTGGCAGCGGGCTGCTCCTGTCCCGTGCAGCTACCAGCTCCTCCGGGGCGCCCTGGTCGCCGTGGCGCCAGTTCAAGTGAGGGACGGCCTCTCCAAAGTCGGGCGCTTGGTGTTGGTGCGCGGTTGGGGCGAGAGACAATGGTAGATCGGTGCCCTCCTTATAACCTACCGGCAGGAGCTCCTCTGGCCAATCGAATCCCTGCTGTGGTGCGGTATGCTGAGCAGCGTCGCCACGGGGACGAGCCTCCATGCTGACCGCGTTTTCCAGATGATTCCCGAGTATAACGCGCGGCGGGTTCTTGCGGAGATAAACCAGCGCAGATTCGATCGGAGCTCCACCATTAGAGGAGGCGGCCTTGTAGCTCTCAACATCTTTATCCAGCGATTTATCGTAAATGCGACCCGCAATTCCGAGCTTGTCATTTTGACGTAGGTAATGACTGAAATGGTTAAGAGCAGTTGCGTAGCCGCTCGCGGATCTGAAATGTCTGGTGAGCGCGGCGTCGTCAGGATGGGGGTTCAGGACAGCGCGACCCACAATCGGGCCGGCTCCGCCCATCGACTTCATCAATTGACGCAGTGCGCCAGCCACGGTGGAGGAACCACCCCTACTCTCGTACTCCTCGAGATCCTGGCTCAGCGACGGATGGTAAAGCCGAGCAGCAAGCCCTGGCTTGTTGTTTTGAAAGAGCCAACGACTAAAGCCGAAAAGAGAATTTGTGCTGCGAGTGACCGTGTCCGGCCTGGCTTTACCCGCAAGGAGTGCTGACTTCAGCCCTTCGATGGCGGTGGCATCGTTGGAATAAACAGGACGCTTGTCGGCACCGTCGGGGACCACAATTGGACGATCCGGCTGCACTGTCGAGGGCATCGACCCGTCGAGATGCGGTGCTGGGGTGTATTCGTGCTCGTCCCCCTGCATCACAAGTTGCGCCTCCCGTTCCGATGTACCCACCTGATCGGTGGGGAGTTGCATCATCACGCGAGCGCCTGAGTTGCCAACCTCACCTGGTTGCCGCTCAGTGACAGCATGCTGCAGATTGCTTTGGATCCTCTGCCTCTTCGTTGGTCTCAACTCACCTTTACCATGCGAGCCATTGACGAGGACCTCCTCGCCTAGCGCACCCATCAACTCGTCCGCCGCCTGCAGTTCGCCCAAGTGCTGCTCAAAACCGGCTTGGCCGGCCTGTCCGCTTGCTCGTGCGGTACGGCGTGCTGCACCTGCAGCCAAGCTGCCACGATGAATGTCTAGTTTGTACGGGTGCACGCTATCCTCACTTCCACAGATCACATGAGCAACCTACTCAGGCAAGCTTTCGAGAGGCTGACGAGGTCCGCCGCCGCGGAAGGCGAAGGCTGGTTTTCTGCTCAGCGGTTGACGGCCTCGCGTGTTGCGGCCGCGCCGGGTATCACGCCAATCAATCTGAATAGTCGATGCGTCAAACGAACCAGGATGGGATTTTCGTAGCGGGGCTGCTCTACTCACTCTTGTCCTGAGGGCAGAATTCAACCATATCGCCGAGCAACTGGATGCCGATTGGATACCCGATCCGGAAAGCTTCAGCTCATATGTGACGCGAGGATGAGAATCGTGGCAGCTCCAGACCGACGGGCTGCCACCCACAGCGGCGATGACCGACGAGGGTCTTCTATTGCCAAGGCAATCGTCCGTTCGGGGACCTATGTGTTCCAATGCTCGTCGAGCGGATCGGTGGGCCGCACCGCCGTAGCGTTACGGCGAGCGGAAGCGGCGTTGGGTGCGGCTTTTCCCCTGAACGCTTCACACCAGGCTGATAGGGGATCTTGCAATCGCACACACGCGGTCTGCAGGCGTGCCTATCAAGCAGTTTGCTCAGACCAACGCCGCGGCGAGCCGATCCTCAATACGCAGCGCAAGTCCTAGACTCCACGATCGTCCTTCGGTGCAGATTTGCTCGCGCCTCGCCCTGATTACAGCTGATAAGGCGAGCTAACAATTGCAAGAGCCACAAGCTATTCCAGCTCGATCGGTTTGGTGTTCCAGTCGGGCGGGGTCTGACCGAGAATGTTGCGAACGAAGAAGTCTAGGAGTTTGCGCTCGGTGTAGGTGCCTAGAGTATGGTGATTGGCACCAGGAACGTAGACCATGTCAAAATCTTTTCCTGCCTTGATGAGTCGATCGGCAAGCTGGAACGAGCAAAACGGATCGACATTATCATCCATTTCGCCGACCGCGATCATCAGCTTGCCCTGCAGCCTGTGAGCATTGTCAACGGCGGAGGATTGCGAATATTCAATGCCGACCGGCCACCCCATCCAAAGTTCGTTCCACCAGGTCTTGTCTATCCTGTTGTCGAAGCAGCCGTTTTTGGCGACGGCGACCTTGTAGAAATCGGGGTGAAAGAGCAGCGCGCTGACTGCACTCTGGCCGCCGGCGGATGCGCCAAAAATGCCGACGTTGGATATGTCGTACCATGGATATTGCGCGGCCGCCGCCTTGTGCCACAGAATGCGATCGGGAAATCCTGCGTCCTTCAGATTCTTCCAAGCAACATCATGGAAGGCGCGGGAGCGGTTGTTGGTGCCCATGCCGTCGATCTGAGCAACGACGAAGCCCAGCTGCGTGAGCGGCTCTGTCCACCGCGAGAAGGATTTTGGGACGAAGGAGCCGTGGGGTCCAGCATAGATATTCTCCACAACCGGGTATTTCTTCGTCGGGTCGAAGTTGGCTGGCAGGTGGAGCACGCCCCAGATGTCAGTTTTGCCGTCGCGCCCCTTGGAATGGAAACTGAGCGGCGGCTGCCAGCCTGCGGCGACGAGCTCAGAAATGTCGGCCGTCTCGATCTGCTGGAGCTTGGCATTGTCGCTGGCGCGGTAGAGTGCCATGCGCGGGGGCAGATCGATGCGTGACCAGAGATCGACATAATAGCGCCTGTCAGGCGAGAACTCGATATGGTGGTTGGCCGGTTCGGGCGTCAGTGCAGTCAGTCCCTTGCCGTCAAAGCCGATGCGGTAAGCATGGACCCAATAGGGGTCCTCCTGCGAGTTCATCCCGCTCGCCTCGAACCAGATCTGACGCTTGACCGGATCGACATGGTTGACCCTCCGGACGACCCACTCACCTCGCGTGATCTGGTTTTCGAGCGCGCCTGTCCGGCCGTTGAAAAGATACAAATGCTCATACCCGTCGCGCTCTGATGCCCAGATGATCTCCTTCCCGTCATCGACATCGTAACGGAAGATTTTTCCGGCATCCTCCTGGCCATGCCCCAGCGGCAAATAATCAACGAATGTCTCGCTGGTCTCATCGATCAGGGAGCGCCCGCGGCCCGAGGCGGCGTCTACCTCGACCAGGCGATAAAGCTGATGCCCGCGCTGGTTATATTCGAAAGTGAAGCCGCGGCTGTCCGCCCACCACCGGAGAGGGGAAAGTTCGAAGACGTTCGAGAAGAGGGCACCGTCAATCACGATCTGGCGCCGGCCGGCAATGTCGAACAGGACTGGCTGGGGCAGCGGAAGGACATCGCCCGGCCTGGGATAGAATTTTGTTGAATATTCCCGCTCCAACTGGTCCGTCGAAGAATTGAGGTAGCGGACCTCTCGCCTATAGCCGGGGCGAACAAGGTAAGCGGCGAGGTGGCGCGAGTCCGGCGACCAGCTCAGCGTCGAAAAGACGTAGCAATTGCCTTCGGCTCCGTCCCGGCTCAGAGGAACATCCTGCAATCCGTCCTCGCTGCGCAGGAAAACGTTGCAGTTCTTGATATAGGCGATCCATTTGCCGTCGGGCGACGCGTTGCTCTTGTCGGGGTTGTTCTCCGCTGGCGGCGTGTAGCGGTGGCTGAGCTCCCTACGGTCCCCTTTCCTTGCATCGAATGTGGTGCTGGTACAGTCATAGCTTGCAAGGTCGCAGCTCCACCGGGTGTCTTCAATCTGGAAGTCGAGCCTGCGACCATCCTCACTCAGTTCGAAACGGTCGAACGGAAGATTGCCGGCTTGATAGCTCTCATGGCTCACCTTGTTTAGCGCTGCCGCCAGACGCGCCTGATCGAAAGCGGGCCGCTTGAAACCCGTGGCAGCATCGACCTGCATGAACTGCTGCTCGCCGTGGCTAGTCCGGCGGTAGACGAAGGCTTCACCCCCGGTCAGCCAGAAAGGCATTTTGGGGACATTGACAGTGAGCCCGCCATATCGTTCGTTGATCGTAAGTGCGCGCTTGAAATCGGCCGGCGCTAGCGTCGGGTGTAAACTTTTCGAACCCTTGGCCAGCGTCTGAGTTGCCGATCGCCATGCGGCGCGCGTCAAAGCGCCGATCCTGGACATACCTGTTCACTTCTTTCGGTTTTCGGAATGCTAATTTTGAAGTTGGGTTCTCGTCGCCGGTCTGCAGCAGCGCCGAAGCGTCGCCTTGGAGGAGAGCCAGCACGCGGGTGCAGCCAGGCACGCGCAACAGGGGCGCTCCTTGGACATCCAGGCACTGGTTCGGGTGCCGATTGAAGAGTTGGCGTCCGCCGCCGAAACAACCAGGAAAGAGCGTCCATGCAGCCCTGACGCGACTATTTCCCCGCGAGTATGGCCGCTTGCTTTTCTGCATCATCTGAAAGGTCCTGCTCTAGTCGGGCCGGATGTCACCCCGGCAGAAATCATTGTGCTATTTCGACAATCTCCGAGCGATTGCCGCCGGCCCATGACGAGGTTTACCGATAGGGCGCAAT
>NZ_RZRK01001509.1:0-443 GCF_003997835.1 Mesorhizobium sp. M7A.F.Ca.CA.004.12.1.1 | reverse complement strand
CGAAACCCTGCTGGAGCCGCAAATTGGCCGCGAGAAAGACTGCCGCCAATCGCTATTACAGCGGCCCGCCCAGCGACCATTTCGACGGCGCATTGTTCTTCAATCCCGACGGCCGGCCACCCGGCCGTTTCGCCGACCTGCTGAAATGGCAGTTGAATGGCCAGCGCTCGAAATGGCCGGCGAGCGATGCAAGCCCCTTTCCGCAGGCGAAACCGACGGCTCGGGTCGAGGGCGCCGCGCTGGAAGTGACCATGGTTGGTCATTCCACCTTGCTGGTCCAGACGGCCGGTCTGAACATTCTTACCGATCCGGTGTGGTCGCTGCGCGCGTCGCCGCTTTCCTTCGCCGGACCAAAACGCATCAATGCGCCAGGCATCGCCTTTGCCGACCTGCCGCCGATCGACCTCGTGCTGGTCAGCCACAACCATTACGACCATCTCGAC
>NZ_RZRK01001508.1:0-380 GCF_003997835.1 Mesorhizobium sp. M7A.F.Ca.CA.004.12.1.1 | reverse complement strand
AAAGCTGGCGTTTGGCCGGATGCCAAAAAGTTTGCGAAGAGCTGGGCGCTGGAGCGGAGGTTCCAGCCGGATATGGATGGCTCTGTGCGCGCAGACAAGCTCGCTGGTTGGCGCGATGCTGTGCGCAGGACGCTGAGCGTGTCATAACCGTTGTCTGATGGGGCGAGGGGAATAATGAATCCAGACTGGTATCCTGCTTGGCGCGACGAGGCTATCGAACAACTGAATGCCAAGAATGACCGCTTGGAGAAAGACTTCCAGCTCGGCCACTGGTCTCGCTACGATTATGACATCGAGACCAGAAGACTTTTGTTTTCCAACGGTGAAGAAATCAAAGTGACCGCAGAGGTCCAGATTGCCGGCTCCACGAGCGCTAAGTC
>NZ_RZRK01001507.1:0-448 GCF_003997835.1 Mesorhizobium sp. M7A.F.Ca.CA.004.12.1.1 | reverse complement strand
GCCATGAGGCCCTCGCCGCTGGCGCTCATCGAGGTCAGCCCATAGGCAAGCGCGCCGAAGGCCAATGTCGCGAGCGCTGCACCACCGAGATCCAGGCTGCGTTTCTCCGTCGGCGTATCGGCAGGAACCTTGGCCAGCAGAAGCCAGATCGAGATCAAGCCCAGCGGCAGGTTGATGGCAAAGATCGCCCGCCAGATGCCGTCGCCGAAGGCCGACAGCACGAAACCGCCGAACACCGGGCCAAGTGCCGTGGTCAGCGCTGAAGCCGCCGCCCAGATCCCAATCGCGCGGCCGCGTTCTTTCTTCGGGTAGGCCTTGGCGATGATGGCGAGGCTGCCGGGCACCATGATTGCCGCACCGATGCCCTGCAACGCGCGAAATGCGATCAGCACAATGGCATTCGGCGCCAGCGCACAGGCCAGCGAAGCGACGATGAACAGCGCAATGC
>NZ_RZRK01001506.1:0-453 GCF_003997835.1 Mesorhizobium sp. M7A.F.Ca.CA.004.12.1.1 | reverse complement strand
GCTCCGTGCCGAGCTGCGAGACCTGGTCGACCAGCGTCGCCTCCTGTGCCCGCAGGCTCGAGATCACCGCCGAACGCATCGCCTCCGAGGTTGCGTCCGCCGTGCCGCTCTGCCGGCGCATCTGGTCGACCTGCGCCTTCAGCGCCGCGGTGCGGCTCTGCGCCGCCGCAAGCTGCGTGTTGATCTCGGTCAGTTCCTGGTCGCTGACCAGGTTCCCTGCCGCCATCACCATGTTGTTGGCGGACTTATAGGCCTCGACGGCATTCTCGGCCTGCTGGACGCGTTTGCGCTGCTCGTCCAGCCGGGCGGTGATCGACTCGGAGGCGTCCCTGGCCATTTTCGCGCGCGCGCTCGCCTGATCGACCAGGTAGGCCTGCGCGATGGCGTTGGCCAGGAGGGCGGCCTTGTCGGCGCTCTTGGCGGTGACGATGACGTCGAGGACCAGGACCTTGT
>NZ_RZRK01001505.1:0-454 GCF_003997835.1 Mesorhizobium sp. M7A.F.Ca.CA.004.12.1.1 | reverse complement strand
CCCGCCAATCCGCGTTATGCCGGCAAGCTCGACAAGCAGGCGATCGCGGCGACGCTGGTGACAGCCGTTGGTCATTGGGGCTCGGGCGCGCAATATCTTTTCGAGACGATCCGCCACCTCGAAGCCTGCGGCATCCGCGACCGCAATTTGTGGCGGCTGCAGGAACTGGTAGCCGAAGAGATCGGGCTAACATCACAACTCACCCGTCCCTGAGCCATACCAGCATCTCGCCGGGCTCGCGGTTGTCCCAGGCGAAATAAGGAATGGCGGTCAGGCGCGTCTCGGCGGTGGCCGGCGGCTCGGGCCTGTAGAGCCCGTCCCGCCACCCGTCGGCGGCATCGGCAAGTGCCGCGGTCGACAGCGTCACCACGCCGCCGAGAAGTTCCGGCCGGTGCTGCGCTTCGATGGTGGCCGTCCGCGGCAGCGTCAGGCGATGCGGCTGGCTGTCATTGTC
>NZ_RZRK01001504.1:0-456 GCF_003997835.1 Mesorhizobium sp. M7A.F.Ca.CA.004.12.1.1 | reverse complement strand
ATCGACGGCTGGCCGCTGACATTCTGGATCGCCGGCCAATGGGTGAACCAGAGGCTCTTGTCCATCAATTGGCCGAAGAACGGCTTCAGCTTCAGCAAGGGTGTCAGGTGAAGCTTGTCGAGCAGGTTCTCGATGAGCTCGTCGGCGCCTTTGGGATCCATGGCGCCGCAGGCGAGCGGCGGGTGGGCAATGACCGGCATCAGCACGGCGTCGTACTGCACGGTCTCCGAAATCAGCTGCCGCGAGGCGGCATGCAGCCGCTGCAGGTCGGCATAGGTCTCGCCGGCCGACACCATTTCGCCGAAGCGGGCGAGCACCCGCGTCGCCCGCTCGATGTCACCGGTAACGGAACGGCCGACGCGCAGCGCTTCGGCCCGCATCGTGCCGGCGACGGCGGAGGCAACCGTCCTGCAGAAATCGGCGAAGAAATCGCGGCCGATAAAGGGCAGGTCGATC
>NZ_RZRK01001503.1:0-457 GCF_003997835.1 Mesorhizobium sp. M7A.F.Ca.CA.004.12.1.1 | reverse complement strand
GTTATGCCGAGCAAGATCAAAGAGCCACCATCGACGCCCGCACCGGAGAAGGTACCTGTGCAACGCCGGGACAAAGAAGCCCCGCCCGAGCTTGAGCATGTCGACCCGCCACCCCGAGATGTGCGAGAGGCACCGGCACCCAACCGAACGGCGACAAGAGATAAGATCGCCGAGATCGCAGCAAGGCCTTATGCCTGCTCGCGCGAACCTTCCCGATGCCGCGGCGTCATCGAGAGCGCTGGACAGCGGCGCCAGGTCAAGTTGAGAATCAACCTGCTGACCACGATTTTGCAGACATGCCATAGATCAGCCCCTATGGGCGACCTGACCGTCTCAAGGGCTTGAAAAATTTGGCTCCCCGGGCCGGATTCGAACCAGCGACCAACCGGTTAACAGAGGGTTTCCAATGTGATTTTCTGGATCAGCGTGCGACAGCCTGAATTTCTAAAAATTCTTT
>NZ_RZRK01001502.1:0-458 GCF_003997835.1 Mesorhizobium sp. M7A.F.Ca.CA.004.12.1.1 | reverse complement strand
TTCCAGGACCGAGAAGCCATTGTCGACGGCGAGCGCGCCGAACAGCACCGCAAACGGCGCCGACGCCACCACGACAGGCATCGACAGCCGCACGCCCTGCCAGAAATCGCTTCTATCGCCGCTCTCGGAAATTGCTTGCGCCGACATGGCCTCTCCTTGATCAGGGCCTGATGTAGGAAGCGCTGCCTGCCTTGTCACACGAATTCGCTTGAGCCAAACGATCAGCGGAAATGATCGTCGGGTTACCGGAGCCGGAGGCTAGTCAAGCGAACCCTTGCCCTCGATCGCCCTGCCCCAGTCGAGCAGCGGCTTGGCGCGCAAGGTGAAATCGACGAGTTCGTCGACCAGATCAGCCGTATGGATTCCCGCCGGATCGATGACATGCTGGACATAGAAATGCCGGTGGCGGATGGCGGCGACCAGATCGGGATCACTGATTTCCTCGAAGCCGCATGGCG
>NZ_RZRK01001501.1:0-464 GCF_003997835.1 Mesorhizobium sp. M7A.F.Ca.CA.004.12.1.1 | reverse complement strand
GCACGATCTGCACTCAACTCCATCTTGATACCCTCACTGCCCGCAATGCGCGCAGGACCGGTCCGCCTTGCGCCAATTTAAATTTGTTGACTCGGTTAGTCATCTTCAATGTTGACTATGGAAGTCATGTTTCATAGTCAACCGACCATCGGCTGCCGGCAGCCAGATTTTTGAATGCGTCGTTTTGGAGAAAACCCGTGCCTGAAATCCACGCCCAGCCGGCTTTCCGCACAGGCGCTGCGCGATGATGGCAGCCCTTGAATCCCACAGGGCCGACCGTCTCCGCGGTCGGATCACCCGGCGCGGCGCGCTGGGACTTTTCGTTCTGCCCTTTGCCGCAATTGCATCGCCATCTGCCACGGCGAAACCGTTGCGCATCGTCTGCCTGGATGACGGCCTGGCCGAGACCTTGCTCATGCTCGGTGTCAGCCCGGTTGCCATTGCCGGTCGCGACATCTGGGAGA
>NZ_RZRK01001500.1:0-467 GCF_003997835.1 Mesorhizobium sp. M7A.F.Ca.CA.004.12.1.1 | reverse complement strand
GCCGCGTCACGGCTCGGGCGTCCGTGCCGGCAAAGCGAGATCGGCGATCATTTCGCCGTCCTCGTCGAGCCCTTCTTCGACGAAACCGGCGCTGCGATAGAGGTTTCGCGCCGCATCGTTCTCCGGTTCGTAGCAGATCGAGACGTGGCTGATGTGGCCGAGCCCCTGGATTTCGTCCAGCACTTCGCGCAGCGCGGCCTTGCCGTAACCTTTGCCTTGAGAAGCGCGGTCGATCATGAAGCGGTAGATGCGCGCCTCGTCGTCATCCTCGGGCGCCTCGTACATCAGGAAACCGACGACACGGGTCCCAGCCATGACGACGCGTGGCCGCGCGTCTGCGTCGGTTTCGGCTTCTTCCAGCGAGTCCGCATTGCCGGCGACGAAATCCCTCTGCTCCGGCGCCAGTTCCAGGGCCGTGACCAGGGCACGGTTGGCCTCGGTCACGGCAACGAGACGGATGTCTCCCT